>JAQGHP010000334.1 GCA_028288775.1 Phycisphaerales bacterium
ACGGGGTCCACGTGCTCGAGGTGAAAGACCTGGGTGACGGCCGTCACTTCACCGCCCGCCTTTTCCCCGCCTGGGCCGCGGGCGTTGGGCCCGAGGTTGGTCACGGGAATGATTTTCTTCAGCCCCGGCGCATCCCCGTCCACCAGCGCGAATCCTTTGATCTGCAACGCGCTTTGCAGGAGGCCGAGCAGCGATTCCTTCGGAAGCTTCGCAGGTGTGCGAATGATCACACGCTGCGCGCCCACGTCCTCGCCATACACGATATTCAGATCGAGCCGCTTACTGACGTAATCCGCCAGCGTCTTGAGATCCACGCCCTCAGGCACGTTAAGTGTGATCAACTCACCTACCGAGGGCTGGGTTGTCGTCGCGGGCGCGGTGGCCACCTGTTGGGCTAGGGCGCGCGGCGCAAGCACAGCCAATGTCCACAGCAATAGCCCAAGCGATCGTTGCATCATATTGCCGTTCCCCGCAGGAGCACAGACGCGAAGTTGCGTAAGGGTTTGCCAATATCTGCCGCGGCATAAAGATTGATCTCGCCGACCCGCATTTCTGACCGAATAACGTGGGGCAGGTATGTCGAACTCACCAACGGCGACAGAATTATTGGCAGACTCTTGCGCGGGGCAGTCTAACCGCGCGATCACGTAGGCTACAACGGTATTTCCACGTCGCGAATAGTATTTTCATGTCGCGGCAGAAGAATGACAGGGCAATCGCGAGTAATCAGGACGTCAGCAGCCGCAGCAGGTAGTGCTTGTCAAGCCCCACTCTGTCACAGCGACAGGTGGGGCATCCTTCTGCCAGCGTGGGGCATGCGCTATTCAAGCCGTCATAGACCGATTGCCCAAGAGAAATCGCTGAATAGCGTCACCGGCACCGATGTACTCGCAATAATCGTAAAATAGAACAGAGAGAAAGATTCGAATGAGGCGTCGCCCCTCACGCGGGGGCGTGGATTGAAACCGACCCCGCCAAGGCCAGTGCCGTCGCCGTTGGGCAAGGTAGGGTCAACATCACTAGCGCCCAGTTTGGGCGCAATCGCGGCAACGGGACGACGGCGATAAGAACAGTGGCATCCGGGCATGGTCCCGTGCCTGCACCGCAACGAGGGGATTCACGAAACACGACCCTACCTCGAAAACATCTCGTAGCATTGACCGCATTGGCGTTCCTCATCCGCTGTGACCGATCACCCAAGTCGGACTCAATAACTGCAACAACTCCGCCGACTCAGCCCGCGCCCCCGGCCCAGCCCTCGTCTCAAGCGGCGGCTACTCCCTCTGGGGACAATGCTCCTCGCGTAGCGCCGGACGCAGGGCGTATGACTTCATACCGGGGAAGCGCGCTGTGAAAGGGCGGTAGTTTCGAAGGGGGATGGGATTAGTTCGACGGCATCTGGATCAGATATTAACGCGTGTGAAGCTATTTGTCGCCTTGCCGGCGTGCCCGATCAGATGGTGCACGATTGGTGCACAACGGGTGCACGCGGCCGCGGTGGCGAGCTTCATTGCCGCCGCGCCGCCGGCGTGGCCGAGACTGTCGTAAAGCGTGTTCTTTCATAAGGTTTCGTCACCGGGATGAGTCGATGGGCCGGCGCGAAGCGGGCATGGTCGGACGGCGGGACTAGAGTCTCCCCCTCTCCGTTAATTTTAATCGGCCCGTCGTAACACGTCGGGCGTTCTCGTTTAACCCGCCCGCCATGCCGCTCCGCAACCCTACCGATCCCCGCCTCGACCCCGTTGCGCTTCTGGGTCTGACGACAGCGAATTTTTATCAATATCTTCCCGCTCGCCATGACGCGGTGGCAACCAAGTCGATACGTATATAAGTCCGATACTCGGCCAAGAACGTCCGATAGCCTTGTCGAATGCCTGATCACAGGATTGCTGGGTTCACGCCTGCTCGGTGAACAATTGCCCTCTCATGTCGGCGGGGTCGGGGTGGACGATAGGCTGGGCATGCGCGACGGGGTTCCTCTTTTTAATGCGTCGACCGCTTCGGGTGGGCGAATGCCGCGCCGAACGTGTCGGCGAAGCTGGCGGCCTTCGACAGTGGGGGCTTTGCTTTGCCTTGTGGCGATGGCCGTGGTGCTGGGTTGGTCTGGCGCTCGTAGCGTGGCCGCCGAAGGGAAGGACGATTTGCTGAGCGACGACACGCCGGCATCGCGTCCTGCAGTGTCGGGTCCCGCGAGCAAACCATCCGCCGCCGCGGCCGATGACTTGCTCGATGATGCGCCGGCGAAAAAGCCTGCACCGCCAGCCACCGCGCCCAAAGCGACTGGCCCGGCGGGGGACGATCTTCTTGACGACGCCGGCCCCAAGGCGGTTGGCCCGAAGACTGCGCCGGCAAGTCCGTCGGTGCCCGCGCCGCCGACGCCTCCGGTCTCCGCTGCCCCGGTCAAAGAAGACCCGCACGCGCTACTCATGCGTCAGCAGTACCCCAGCGCAGCGCAGTGCGCGAAATGCCACGGGCGCATTTACGACGAGTGGGCGTCGTCCAGCCACGCCTATGCCTCGATCTCTCCGATGTTTCACAAGTTCGAGCAGAAGATTAATGACCTCTCGCAAGGCACGGTCGGCTATTTCTGCATGCGCTGCCACGGCAACGTCGGCACCACCCTCAAGGAAACGCGCGACATGCCGCTCTGGGAACGCAGCCCCGTTTCCACCGAAGGCGTCACCTGCATCACCTGCCATCGCGTCAAGACGGAATACAACAAGAGCAACGGCCAACGCCGCATCGAGCCCGGCGACATTCACGACCCGGTCTACGGCAACACCTCCGGCGCCGACGTGCAGAAAGTAGTGGCTCATCCTGACGAATGGCACGTCAAACCCGCCGCCGACCCCAAGGGGCCGGGCATGGACATCCATCGCGAGGGGATTCAGTTCGAGCAGCTCTCGCGCTCGGATTATTGCGTGTCCTGCCATCAGGTGGCGGTGTATCCGGGCATCAAGCTTGAGGTGGTGTGGGACCAATATCGCGCGTCGCCCGCCGCGGCGAAGGGCGTCACCTGCCAGCAGTGTCACATGGGGACCAAGCCCGGGATCGACAGCGGCTACGCTCAGCTTCCGGTTGCGGTCGTGAACGGCAAGGCCACGCCCGACAAGCCGCATCACAATCACGCGTTCTTCGGTCCCGGCTACCCGACCGCGCATCCCGGCCTCTTTCCCCAGAACCCGCGCAATACTGAATTCCCGGCCGGCACGTGGCTCAAGTTCGACTACCGCGCGGGATGGGGCCGCGACGAGTTCGAGGACAAGGTCGCGAAAAATAAGCTCAAAATCGCCTTCCCAAAAGAATGGGATAACGTGGATGACCGCCAGACCGCGCGCGACATCATCACCGAAAACCAAAAGAGGATCGAAGCCAAGCGGGAGCTTCGACGTCAGGTGATGGAGAACGGCAGCCACATCGACGGCCCGTTCTTCCAGAGCTCGCCGGCCGTCGGCCGGGCCCTGGATTTTCATTACGTGGTCAAGAACACGAACCCCGGCCACAACCTGCCTTCGGGTTCACTGGGCGCGCAGCCGGAGATATGGCTCAACGCCGCCCTGGTCGCTCCTGACGGCAAGACGGTTTGGGAATCGGGCTACGTTGACGGCAACGGCGACATGGCCGACATCCATTCCGAAGACGTCGGCAAGGGCAAGATCAAGTTCGACGACCAGTTGTTCAACCTGCAGACCAAGTTCCTCACGACCAACGTCAAGGGGACCGACCGGGAGATGTTCCTTCCGATCAACGTGGACATCGACCAGTTGCCATTCATTCGGCCCGCGGGGCTGCCGATTTCGGTGCTCAACCATCCGCCGTTCATCCGCATGGAAGCCAAGAGCATCCCCCCGCTGGGCAGCCGCAACGCGGCGTACCGCGTACCCGCGGACGCGATGAAGCTTCCGGGCACCTACAAGCTGGCCGTGCGGCTGCGCAGCCGGGCCGAGCCCATCTACTTCATGCGCTTCTGCAACGCGACGCGCGACATGGAGCAATCGATGAACGAGTGGATGATCGACCTCCATCCGTACACGGTGCAGTTCGAGGTGAAGTAGGGCGTCGCTGGCGCTTATTTGTACGAACGGGACGGATTCTGATGGAACGATCGCATCTGTTTAGCCGCCCCGCTTGCGGGGCGAGTTTCGCGCCAGCGAAAGAGAACGCCCCGCAAGCGGGGCGGCTAAACGGGAACGATGCGCCCGGACCAAATTCGGCCGCGCAGCAAGCGACATGCGGGAAAGGCGCAAATGTCCGGCCTTCGCCTTGGCGACATCGCGTAAGCCGCGCGCTGCTGGCTGCATCTGCATCAGTCACGCTGCTCGCGGGACCAATGACACCTTTGCGTGCCGACGTATTCGAGTTGCGCCTCGACAGCCCCGCGTCCACCCAGCCCGACACGCGGCCCGATTCCCCTTCGATGTCCCCCGGCCTGAGCCTCACGCCCTATGACCGTAAAGTCTTTGCCCCCGACCCAGATTACGGCGACAAGCCCTACTCCGCGGAAGACCAGTACGCCATCTACGGCTCCAAGCACCCCAATCCCACGCAACGCCCGCTCCTGGAAATCGGCGAAGAGCTCTACGGATACGGCCCGGTGAACCCGCCGAATTTCCTGCTGCTGGGCACCAAGAATCCGGGAAGCCAGCATCTGTGGATCTACGGCGACTGGCGCAACGGCATCGGCTACAACGACAACGGCAATAACCACAAGGAGCTGGCAGTCTACGCCAGCCGCCTCAATCTCGACATCGACTACCAGTTCACCTCGACCGAGCGCATTCACGCCTTCATGCGCCCGATTGACAAGAATGCCCAGATCACCCGTTACGTGTTCTCCGGCCAAAACGAGGGCTTTCACGGGGAACTCGACGGGAACCTCGACGCCCTCTTCTTCGAGGGCGATCTCGGCTCGATGTACCAGGGCCTGGCCAACCAACCGAGCAAATTCGACCTGCCGGTGACGGCCGGCCGCATGCCGCTGCTCTTTCAAAACGGGATTTGGGTGCTCGATGCCATCGACGGCTTCGCGTTCACCATTCCCGCGCGCAACGTTGCGGCGCTGGACATCAGCAACATCGACGTCACGTTCTTCGCCGGGTTCAACCACGTTGATACCAACGCCGTGCTCAAGCCGTCGGGCGCGAAGTTCGTCAACGACCGCGACCACGCCCGCGTTTATGGCGTGAACGCGTTCATCGAAACCATGGGCGGCTACTGGGAGACCGGCTACGGGTACACGCAGGACCTTACCGGCCAAGGCTTTGATTATCACAACGCGACTGCCGCGTTCACGCGAAGGTACGGCAACTTCGTTTCCAACAGCGTCCGGGGCATCTGGAATTTCGGGCAGGACCCCGACCACCACCAGAAACAGACGGCGGACGGATTTCTGCTGCTCGTGGAAAATTCATTCATGACCGGACAATCTCAACAGACGGTCGTGCCCTACCTCAATGCCTTCGCCGGGTTCGACCGTCCGCAACCCTTGCTGCGCGACCCGGCGGCGGGAGGGGTGCTGGTCAACACGGGCATCAATTTTGAAACCGATGCCCTTACCGGTTTTCCGACGCTCGACGCGACCGGCGCTAACACCTACGGCGGCGCGATCGGCTGCGAATTCCTTTTCGGCCTGGACCGCCAGCTGGTACTCGAGGCTTCCACCGTCCAAACCTACGGCCGGCGCAGCGACCGCTCCGCGCCGGGGAACGAATACGCCCTGGGCCTGCGATTCCAGCAGCCGCTGAGCAATGCGGTCATTTTCCGCCTGAATGCGATGTACGGGTTCATCGATAACGCGAAGGACGTCGCCGGGGTAAGCGCGGAGATTCGCTGGAAGTTCTAAGGGATCGGGCCGGGGTGGCCGAATATGACGAATGAATGGTTCGGGTCCGGGGCACCGCACTTTGTCAGCCTCGTGGACCCGGCAGCGTGCGCCCGCGATCTGTCCCGGAATCGGAAAGGAATAGCTCCGTGCATCTTGGTGCGAATCTCATTCACTGGCTCGGGGTCGGCATCATTGCGCTGGTAGCGCTGCAGGCGCTGGCGATGTTCGTTTCCACCGCGCCCCGGATCTCTTCCCAGACGCGGCAGCAAAGGCTCGCCGAGGAGATCCTTGAAGAGCAGTTGCGCACCGCCCGGGCCCGCCGGGTGATTCGCGAAGAATCCTCCCATTCCTGGAATGGCTGGCGCAAGTTCCGGGTGCTTCGCAAGGTTCAAGAGAGTGCTGACGTCGTCTCCATCTACCTCACCCCTCACGACAACATCCGCCTGCCGTCTTTTGAGCCGGGGCAGTTCCTCACCTTCCAACTGCGCATCCCCGGTGTCCCGCAGCCGGTCGTGCGTTGCTATTCGCTTTCCGACGCGCCGGCGGAAGATTGTTACCGGATTTCCGTGAAGCGCGTGCCCGCGGCCAAGCCCGATCTCAAGCCCGGGGTCGTTTCCAATTATTTCCACGACGTCCTGAAGGAAGGCGACATCATCGACGTGAAAGCGCCCGGCGGGGCGTTCTTCCTCGACCTCGCCAGCCGCACGCCGATCGTGCTCATCGCCGGTGGAATTGGCATCACGCCGGTTCTCTCCATGGTCAATTCCCTGGCCCGCCTGGGGACGATCTCCCGCGAGACCTGGTTCTTCCTTGGCGCACGCAACGGCGAAGAGAATTTCGCGCGCGAGCACCTGCGTGCCCTGGCCGCGAAGCACGAAAACTTGAAGGTGCATTTTTGCTACAGCGCGCCCGCGGCCCATGAGAAGCAGGGCGTCGATTACGACGAGGCCTGCCGCGTCAGCGCGGACTTGTTCAAGAAGCTTTTGCCCAGCAATAACTACGAGTATTACCTCTGCGGCCCGCCGGCCTTCATGGAGTCGCTGACCCGTGGCCTGCGCGAGTGGGGCGTGCCTGATGGGTCGGTACATTTCGAGGCCTTTGGCCCAGCGAGTGTTCCCGCCAAGCCCGCGCCCGCTGCGACAGCACCGGGCGCATCGCCTTCGGCCGGGTCCATTACCACCCGTCGAGTGAACTTCGCCCGGAGCGGCAAGGAATTGGCGTGGAGCGGCGACGCCGGCAATTTGCTGGAGTTGGCGGAGAAGAACGGCGTCATGCTTCCGTCCGGATGCCGCAGCGGAAATTGCGGCACGTGTTTGACGGCCGTGAAGTCCGGGAAGGTGGAATACAACAAGCCCCCGGCATGCCAGCCTGAAGCCGGTTCGTGCCTGACATGCATCGGCGTCCCCGCCGGGGAACTGGTGCTGGACGCGTAATGCCGGCCGTCGAGTGGTAACAGCAAGGAGCACGGAATGCAGTCCCGCAATGAAAAGAGCAACCTCGTCTCCCGTGGCATGGGCGGCTCGCCCATGAAACGCCGCTATAGCGGCCCAGACACGGCGGGGGCGTCCGTGCCACAAGAAGTCGTGAACGCGCCACATCATCGTCGTGCCCGCGGGGCGCATTCCGCAATAGTAGCCTTCGCGACAATCGCAACGCTCCTGGCATTCGCCACCGTCGTACACGCCGCCCCCGAGGCGGTTTCGCCCGGCACCGGCCTGCACATGGACCCGGCAAAGGTTGTCGGCTCGGCCAAGTGCGCCGAATGCCACAAGGCAGAAGACAACGCCTGGCAGCACACCCACCACTTCGCGACGTTTGCGGCACTACCCAAGGAAAAGCGCGCGAAGGAGATCGCGGATGCGATGGGCCTTGAGGGCGGCATCCGCCGGAACAACACGTGTCTGAACTGTCACTTCACCGTTCAGAACAAGGAAGGCGCTGCCACGCCCATCGCCGGCGTCTCCTGCGAGTCTTGTCACGGCGCGGCCAAGGATTGGGTCGCCCTGCACAACGATTACGGCCAGGGCAAGACGCGTGAGACCGAGGCCGCCGACCACAAGAAGAAGCGTCACGACGACGCGGACGCCGCGGGAATGGTCCGCAAGGACCGCATCAATTTGATCGCCGCCAACTGCTACAGTTGCCACACCGTCCCCAACCAGGAGCTGGTGAACAAGGGCGGCCACAAGGCCGGCAGCGACTTCGAGCTCGTCTCCTGGTCGCAGGGCGAGGTGCGGCACGATTACCTGTTGAATCAGTCGAAGAACGCGGAAGAGACACCGCAGCGCAAGCGCGTGCTCTACGTCGTCGGTCAGGCCACGGACCTCGAGTACGCCCTCCGCGGCGCGCAGAAGATCACCGAGAAGGGCGCGTACCGCGATGCGATGCTCGCCCGTGTCCGCAACGCCACCGTGAAGCTCGACGAGGTTTTGAAGAAGGTGAAGATCGCGGAGTACGACGAAGTGCTCGCGGGCGTCCCCCGCGCCGATACCGGCCAGCTCAAGTTGAGCAAGGACATTCTCGCCTCACTGCCCGACAAGCTCGCCGCCGCCAGCCAGGCCTTTGCGGCAAAGAGCGACGGGGCGGCGCTGGAAGGCGTGGACGCGCTGATTCCCAAGGACATGAAGGGAACCGCGCAGCCGTAGGTGACGGCGTCGCGATGCGAGGAATTTCTCCCTCTCCCTCGTACTCGGGGTAGACGGCAGAGGTGAGGGGCCGAACGCGAAGTTGTGTAAGTTCGCTGAAAGGCCATGTAGGGTGGGCGTACTCGCCCACCGTTCACCCTCAAGCGGTCGAAGAACGGTGGGCGAGTACGCCCACCCTGCATGGTTCGGAATTCCGGCGCAACTCGGGCCCTCCGCCCCTCACCCTAACCCTCTCCCCCGAGTACGAGGGAGAGGGGACCAAAGCCGCGCCAGCGGCTTTGCGATAGTCACTCATCGAGAGAATCCCGGCATTTCTGGGAACAGGATCACACGCCATGCCGGACACCTCCACACTCCTTGACCGACCCCGCCGATGGGACCAGCCCTTCGGCCGGGACATGGACGATGCGACCGTGGATCGGCTGTTGCAAGTCAGCCCGTTCCGCGAGATGACCCCGGCGGAGTTCCCCGCCCACCTGCCGCTGCGGGATATCCTCAAGAACGACACGCGGGTCGTGCATTACGAAGACAACGACATCGTTGTCCGCAAGGGGGACTATGGAAACTCCGCGTTCCTCGTCCTCTCGGGGAAGGTCGAGGTCCTGCTGTTCGACGTCCCGCCCAGCGCGCTAGGACGGCGCGAACGGCGGCGCAGGGGATTACTCCGCTCGATCGCCCGCCTCTGGACGAATCCCAACCTGCCCGAAGTGCGCGACCGCGACCGCGTCCGTGCGACCGCGGAGCTGGCGGAGGCCGACGAAAACGTCCACATGAAGATCCTCGTGCAGGACCTTCCCATTGCGATCGATCCCCACTCGATCGCGAGCCTGTCCGAAGGACAATTATTCGGCGAGCTGGCGGCGCTTGGCCGCATCCCCCGTGGGGCGACGATCCGTGCCGCCGGCGGCGCGGAGCTATTGGAAATCCGCTGGCAGGGCCTGCGGGACATCCGGTCGCGTTCCGCGACGTTGCGCAAAACCGTGGACGAGCTGTACCGCAAAAACGCCTTGAGCGTCATTCTTCGGAGTCATCCTCTTTTCAAGCACTTGAAGACCGAGGAGTTGGCCGAGGTCACGCGCGAGGCGACTTTCGAAACCTACGGCAACTTCGAATGGTATGGCAACTACAAGCAACTTCTCGACGCCGGTCCGGCCGAGCGCCTTGCCGCCGAGCCCGTCATCGCCCGAGAAGGGGATCACCCCGACGGCTTGATTCTCATCCGCGCGGGGTTCGCGCGGGTCAGCCGTGCCTTCGGCCACGGCAGCCGCACGATCAGCTACCTGGGCGTCAACCAGATGTACGGCCTGGAAGAGCTCGTCCACAGCCAGAAGACGGATGCGCCCGCCCCTCTGCAGGCCACCCTCCGCGCCGTCGGCTATGTGGACATTCTTCGCATTCCCACGCCGGTGGTGCAGAAGTTCGTCCTTGCCCGGCTCCCGCGCGAGCAGGTCCTGAAATTCGTCTCGTACCCGCGGCAATTGGATTCACATTCAGATGCCAGCAGGGCGGCGCCTGCCCGCACGGTCGATGCGCCCTCCGGTCGCGCGACGGAGGCGACGCCTTCCCATGCCGCGCCGCCGCCCGCGGCGTCTACAGCCCTCGATCCCGGGACGCTCGAATTCCTGGTGGACAACCGCTTCATCAATGGCGTCGCGACCATGCTGATCGACACCGACCGCTGCACCCGCTGCGACGATTGCGTGCGCGCCTGCGCCACCGCCCACGACAACAACCCGCGTTTCATCCGTCACGGGCCCATTTACGGCCACCACATGGTGACCAACGCCTGCATGCACTGCGCCGACCCGGTCTGCATGATCGGCTGTCCCACCGGCGCGATCCACCGCAGCGCCCAGGGACCCGTTGTCATCGATGACCAAACCTGCATCGGGTGCCAGACCTGTGCCAATAGTTGTCCCTACGGCAACATTCGCATGGTCGAAGTGCGCGACGAGGGCGGCGAATTTATCGTGGACAAGCGCCGCTTGCCGATCCTGAAGGCTACCAAGTGCGACTTGTGCGTTGACGAAATGGGCGGACCTTCCTGCGTCCGTGCCTGTCCCCACGACGCCTTGCAGCGCATCGATATGAAAGACACCCAAACCATGGCGCAATGGCTCAAGCGATGAAATCGTCCACCACCGCGGCGACGGCAGCCGCGGGCAATAGATTCGGGTTCTTCGCGATGCGCCGACTCCGGCTGGCGGTGGCGACCGCGCTGGTCGCGACGGCCGCGTGCCTGTGGCTGCGCGCCCGCCACCTTGCGCTGCGCCCGGACGCCTTCGATTCAGGCTGGGTGCTCGGCGTCCTGGTGCTGCTTTTGGCCGCGTACAACCTCCGCAAAAAGCTCACCTTCCTCCCGCTGGGCCGTTCCTCCACCTGGCTGCAGCTGCACATTTATCTGGCGCTGCTCAGTGTGATCGCTTTCGCCGCCCACACCCATCTGCGCCTGCCGCGCGGGCCGCTGGAGATCGGCCTGGCCTGCCTCTACCTCGGCGTCGCGGGCAGCGGCATCGCCGGGCTGGTGCTCACGCGCGTCCTTCCCGTCTGCCTTTCCACACGCGGGGAAGAGGTCATCTTCGAGCGGATTCCGCAGTTTCGGCGCAAGCTCCGGATCCTCGCGGAGATCGCGGTGCTCCGGTCGGTCACCGAGGCGGACCAGACTACGCTTTCCGATTTCTACACCCGCCGGCTCGCGCGCTTCTTCGCGGAGCCGCGTAATTTCTGGCTGCACCTGTTCCAGTCGCAGCGTCCCCGCCGACGGCTGTTGGCGGAATTGGCCGATCTTGATCGCTACCTCGACCCCGCCGAGCGCGAGATCGCGGCTGACTTGCGGGATCTCGTCGAAGTGAAGGACGATCTCGATTATCACCATGCGCTTCAGGCGACGCTCAAAGGCTGGCTGTTCGTTCATCTCCCGCTGACGTACGGCCTGCTGCTCGTGGGCGCGGTCCATGTGGTCGTCGTCCACGCCTTCCGCGGGGGAGCCTGATGAAAGTTCGCCTCCAGCAATTCGGCATTGAGAAAAGCACCTACGAGCGGCCCAATCAGAAATGGGTGTGCGGCTGGGCCTCATCCGGTGCGCCTTGCCACCACGGCCCCGATTCCGGCGGCGATTGCCCCGGCGGATGCGAATGCCGGCCGATCCTCAGCGGCTCACGCTGGCTCTGCACGCGCTCGGTCGCCGGTGGCGGGCCCTGCGACAGCGGCCCGCTCCCCGACGGTGCCTGCTGCCGCCCGATCCAAACTTGCCGGCCCGTCCGCAGCCTCCGCGCCCGGCGCGGGGCGCTGGTCGTCTGGACCTGTGCCCTCACTCTCGGCCTGCTCCTGTGGGCCCTGGGGAGCAACTGGCAGCGCTTCGCTTCCCCCGGCCCGTTGAGCTTCGCCCACGGCCCGATCCTCGCCGGCCGCGGCACGGGCTCCGGATCGGACGGCGCTGCGCTGCATCCCGCGGCCAACAGCCAGGGCTGCGGCGCGTGCCATGTCGCGGGCAGAACCGGCCCGCTGGGGTGGGCGTCGGCCGCCACCGCTTCCCGCGGCCATGACGAAAGCGGGCTGTGTCTCGACTGCCACCGTACCGATTCAAAATTTCGCGACCGCCCCAGTGCCATGCACGCGCACGGCCTGCCGACGACCACGCTTGCGACGGTTTCCCAGCGCATGAGCAAAGCCTCCGAGCCCACCGCCGAGTTCACATTTCCGGCGATGGCCTCGACAACGCCCACGGGCCACGACGGCAAGATCGACTGCGCCGCCTGCCACCATGAGCACCGCGGCGCGAGCGCCTCGCTCGCGTCGATGGACAATACGACGTGCCAGGCTTGTCACACGACGCGATTCAGCAGCCTCAAGGACGGGCATCCGGCGTTCCGCAACTATCCCAGCGCGGCCACGGGCGCAGTCGCCTTCGACCACGCGCGCCACCGCGACCAGCATTTCCCAAAGACTGAATCCTTCCAGTGCGGCTCCTGCCATACGCCCTCGCCCAACGGGAGGATGCTGCAGCCACCAACCTTTGATCTCGCGTGCGCCCGGTGCCACTCGGAGCATTTCAACGGCAAGGCTGAGCCGAGTCGCAGCGGCATTGTGCTGCTTCAGATCCCCGCGCTGGATTTGAAAACACTGGGCGAGCGGAAGGTGGACGTGGGCCAGTGGCCGCATTACGACGGCGACCCGCCCGTGCGTCTCGCGCCGTTCCTCCGCCTGCTTTTGTCCGGCGGAAAGCCCCCATATCTCGACGCGCTTCCCCCCGATCTGGGCCAACTCCAGAACGCCACCGAGCCGCAGATTCGCGCGGTGCAGGACCTGGCGTGGGCGATCAAACGCTTGGTGGGTGAGAGGGCGGGCCCGAATGAGGCAACCGGTTTACCGTCTGTTCAGGCAAGAATTTCAGCGGCATTGGGCCGCGAGCTAACGCGAGACCAATTCGCCGATCTCACCGGTGGCCTCGCCCCGGATGACATGAAGGAGGCCGCGCGCCGTTGGTTCCCGGAGTTGTCGAAGGAATTGGCCGCCGGGCCCAAACTGTGGGAAGGCTCGCCCGCGCCGCCACATGAGGCGCCCGCAGCGCCGGCCGCGCCGCCGACCACCAAGTCCGCCGCCCCGGCGTCCGACGATCTATTCAACGACGATAAGCCCGCGGCCCCGACGCCCGCCCCTGCGCCGTCAGCGACCAAGCCATCGGCGGCGGCCGACGATGACTTGTTCAATGGCGACACGCCAGCCGCGACCAAACCCGCGCCGCCCACCAAAGCCCCGGTCGCATCCGCGCCGCCGACAACGCGCCCGGTTGCCGAAGCCTCCGATGATCTTTTCAACGGCGGGCCTGCCGATCCCGCCGCGCCCGCGGCTGCGACGCGCCCCTCCGAGGCGTTGCCCCTCGCGACAGCCCCTGCGCCGGCCGCGGCCAAGCCCATCATCACCCTCGCCGGTTGGGAGCGTGATGATGATCGATTCGCCCTCATCTACCATCCGCGTGGTCACGCAAACACGTTTCTGCGCGCCTGGATCGACATGAATTCCGACCATGCGGGCAGCACGGTCGCGGCCGCGCCGTGGCAAGCACAAGTGGCTGGCCCGGATGGCGGGGCGGCCTGCACGAAGTGTCACGTTTCGCGCCAGCCCGCCGGCGTTTCGGGGGCGTTGGTTTGGCGCTCGCTGCCGGCCGATAGCATGGGCCGCGGATTCGTGAAGTTCTCACACCGCCCACATCTGCTCGAGTCCCGGCTGCAAGACTGCAGCGCCTGTCACACGCTCCCCGATCCAACGGCGGCCAGCGTCCCAACGCTCGGCGCAGCCGGGTTCCTGCCGATCTCCAAGGAATCGTGCGCCGCCTGTCACGCCCCGCGGCTGGCGAGCGATAGTTGCCTGACATGCCACAATTATCACGTAGCGCCGCGGACGACCGCCGCGACTGCGGGACTTGATCCTACTTCTCGGTGAGAACGATCTGCCCGTCGAAGTCGGCCGACGGGCTTTGCAGATGGGTGTCGCACAGGGTTCGATAGAGGGCCGACAGCTTGCTCGGTCCGAATGCCTGCACCAGTCGATCGACTTCTTCCTTGCACGCCTCAAACTCTCCACGCTGGAATGTCGCGGTCATCCGTTCCGTCAGTTCCGCGAGCCTGCGCTGCTCGGGCGTCGCCGCATCCATTCTGGACAGCGGCTCGCAGACCTGCACGCCCTTGGTCTTTCCCGCGACCCGCAGATTCGCGATCGGCCGCACGAGGAACGCGCCGCCGAGCAGATCGATCGTTCGCGACGTGAGGAGGGTGCGGGTGCCGAAGAACTTGTTGGCCGATTCCAGGCGGGCCGCGGTGTTCACCGAGTCGCCCAGCGCGGTGTAATCGCTGAACTCCGCCGACCCGGCGTCGCCCACGATCACGCGGCCCGAGCTGAGGCCCGCGCGGAGCTTCAGGGGCGGAAAGCCGCGGGCGGGGAGCGTGAGGTTGAGCTTGTCCACCGCCTCGTGCATGGCGAGGGCGGTGCTGACGGCATGGGCGGCGTGGTCCGCGTCTGGCTCGGGCGCGCCGAAGAAGAAGTAAATCCCGTCCCCCATCAGCCGGGATACGTAGCCGTTATTTGCGCGGATGATGGGGATCATGTGGCCCATGTACTCGGCGAGCAGCTTGACGGTGCGTTCGCCGAGCTGCTCAGTGAGGGTTGTGAAGCCGGCGAGGTCGGTGAAGCCCATCGACATCTCGCGGGATTCGCCGTCGAAGCGGGCCTGCTCGGGGTGGGCGATGACCCAGTTCACCAGCGACGGGTCCACGTAGTTGCTGAACCGCGCGGTGATGCGCGCCCGCTCCGCGGCCTCGGAGATGAAGTCGAAGAGCGTGATGGCCGACCAGACCAGCCCCGCGGCAAACGCGGGCCCCGCGGCCCCGACGATCCAGTTGCCGTAGTCGAAGAGGACAAAGCCGTTCACGAGCAAATACCCAAAGGCGAGCAAAGCAGTCGCAAAGAACGCCTTGGCCGGCGAAAGGTACGTGGCGAGGATGCCGCACGCGAGGCCCATCGCCGCGGTGAGCAGAATGGTCACGTACGGCGGGGCGACGCGCCACATTTTTCCCGTGAGGATCGCGTTGCACACCGCGCCGTGGACGACCACGCCGGGGCAGATCGCGTGCAGCGCCGTCGGGAACATGTCGGTGTGCCCGGTGGCCGTCCCGCCCATGAACAGCACTTTGTCGTTGAGCTTCGCCCGGAGCTCGGCGCGCAGGCCTCCGAGCTGCTGATTCATCGCGTCGTTCTGCTTCAGGATCTGCCGGAGGTTGCTGTCATCGGTCTTGAGCTTGGCGAGCAACTGCTGCTCTGCCGGCCCAAGGTCCGCCACGGCGACGGAGGCCAGGCCGGTGATCACGTCCGCCATGGACGCGAGGGTGTCGAGGATGATCTTGCGCTTGGCGTCGCCTCGCGGCGGGGCGGTGCGATAATCGGCGGCGGCCTTGGGGTCGGTCAGTCCCAGTGCGTCCACCATCACCTGGTCGGCCGCGGATTCGTTCGCGTCAATGCGGCGTTTGGTCAGGCAGATGCGCCAGGCCTCGTACACCGAGACGTGCTGCACCGGGTCCTGGTGGCGCGGGTAGTCGTACATGGTCTGCCAGTTGCCGCTTTTGCCGAACATCGGCACTTCCATGAGCATGCCGGCCGAGCCGATGCCGGCGTCCTCGCGGGTATGTACGGGGATGACGATGTCATGTCCGCCCGGCCGCGGGAGGGTGATGCTGTTCGGGGCGAGGCGCACGTCGTGAACGTCGATGCCGAGCATGGCGCACGCCGCGACGAGGCCCATGTGCGGCACAAGTCGTCCGCGGTAGCTGGCCACCAGCGGCACCGAACGCACGGTCCCCTCCGATTGGTCGGGGAGGTAGTTGACGAAGGCGCTGTACGCCGCGGCCTCGCTCAGGGGGAGGATCGGGGTGATCTGGTCGTAGGCGTGGAGCACCGGCGGCATGCCCGCGGCGGGGGGCAGCGTAAACTTTCGCAGCGCCCGCTCCCGCACGACCCGCTCGTATTCTTCTATGAATAGCCGCTCCAACACCGAGCCGGTGAATTGGGCATCTGCGTGGGGGAAGATCTTCTGCTTCAATTCCTGCTTCGCGCCCGGCCCAAGCCCGTGTCCCGCGGTCTGCGCGTTATCGAGTTCGCGCCAGATCCGTTCGTAGAGCGCATCGGGGCGCACCGCGAGCATGGATCGGCGGACCGCGTCGTCGAGACCGGTAATGTTCATCCCGCCTGCGCGCAGCCGTGCGATGCATTGATCGGCAGTGAGCTCCGAATCTTCGGTCAGCATGGCGGCGAGTCGCGGGCCGATGGCTCCCGAAGGCGGCGGGGGGGAAAGCGTGAACGAGGAAGGGATGAGGACTCGGCCGAAACCGCGGACTGTTTCCGTCAGCACGGCATCGCGGTCGATGGGCTTTCCAGTGCGGTCGTAGGCGATTTCCTCGGGCTCGGCGAAGAGCACGTCCATCGCCAGCACCTTCGGCTCGGTCCGGCGGACCTCTTCCAGAATCTCGGCCATCACGTCGCGGTGCCATGGCCAGCGCCCGACTTGGGCGAGCGTGTTGTCATCAATATCAAGGTGGACGATCCGGTCGCTGGGAGGGGGCATGAAACGCTGGCAGCGGGCCACGCGCTGGTCATACAAGACGTGTTCAAGTCGTGTGAGGTATCCGGTCGATTGGGCGTATACCGCAAGGTACGTCAGCAGGACGATCCGAGCGCCCGCCCACAGCCGCCGGCGGCGATTGGGTGTAAGAATTCGATTCAACGGCCATAGCTCCGGTACACACGCCTATCAGAACTTTTCGGGTAAGGCCGTGGCGGACTTGAGATGATTCGGACGGGAAGGACGCATGATCAGGTTCGCCCCTTGGGCTCTTTGCGCGATCGCACTCTGCTCGCTCGCGCACGCCCAGGAACCGGAATTCGAGCGCACTCTCCAGCAAATCCAACGTGACACGCAGGAGCGCACTCAGAAGCAGCTTCCCGCGGGCGACCGCGCTCTCATCGACTACGGCGGATACCTCACCCTCGGCTATCTCAGCTTCGACGACTCCAACCACGACAACCACGGCCTGCGCCAGTATGAGCTCGTGGGCTACGCCCGCTTGAATCTGGACGGCGCGCACGAGTTCTACGCCCGCGGCCGGGCCGACTATCGCGACTACAACTCGGGCGACAGCTTCGAGAACCAGCCCAGCACCCTCGCCGGCCGCGTCGAAGAGGGGTGGTACCGCTTCGACCTGCAGCGCTACGCCTCGGCCTACCAGGGCCGCACGATTCAGGGCGACCTGACGGTGAAGGCCGGACGGCAGTTCGTGGAGTGGGGCAACGGCCTCACGCTCGATCAATACGCGGACGGCATTGCGGGCGAGGCCCGGTACGGCCCGTTCGTGCTCGATGCGCTGGCAGCGGTCACGGTGAAGGAGACGATCGACTTCGACACCAGCCGTCCCGATTTTGATCACAACACACACCGCGGCTTCTACGGCGCACGATTGACCGTTCCCGTCGGCCGGCACAACCCGTATGCCTACGTGCTGTTCCAGCGCGATTACAACCGCCCCGAGCGGCTCGATGCTCACGTGATTCCCACGCGCTACGATTACAATAGTTATTACGCGGGCATCGGGTCCAACGGCGCTTTAACCGACAACCTCGCCTACGGTGCGGAGTTTTGCTACGAGGGCGGGCGGACGCTTTCCAACAGCTTCGACCCCACCAGCCTGCAGCCGGTGAATCAGACCGACAATCACATCGAGGCGTACGCGGCGGACTTGCGATTCGACTATCTGCCCAACGACCGCCGACGCACGCGGTTTACGCTCGAAGGGATCATCGCGTCGGGCGACAACGACCGCGTCTCCAGCTCCAGCACCTTCGGCGGCGACAGCCCCCATTCCGTGGACCGGGGCTTCAATAGCCTTGGTGTTCTCTACGCGGGCCTGGCATTTACGCCCACGGTTTCCAACCTGATGGTGCTGCGTGCCGGCGCGTCTACCTACCCGATTCCGGACGGCCGGTTTTTTCGGGGCATGCAGGTGGGTACCGATATCTTCGTCTTCGGTAAAACGAATCGCGACGCCCCGATCGACGAGCCCACCAGCGATAGCCGCTATCTTGGGACGGAGCCTGATGTCTTCGTGAACTGGGCGATCACCGAGGACGTGACATTGGCCGTCCGCTACGGCATCTTCTTCCCCGGCCAGGCTATTCCGTCGGGAAACCAGGACCACATTCGCCAGTTCTTCTACGCGGCGGTGACCTATGCCTTCTAAGAATTGGTTTCGCATCCCGTCGTGGCTCGGGCGCCCTGCCCATGAACGGGCCATTGTGGTGCAGGCTTTCAGCCTGCTTCTGACGCAGGCTGAAAGCCTGCACCACAAAAGCCGCGGAAGACGGGCGGGGCGCGGTTCGACTGAGCTCGCCGAAGTCCCATGCCACGAGAATTCGCAATCCATTTTCAAGCCGCTTTCCCGGACGGCACGTATTCTGGCCGCGAGCCTCCTCGGCGCGACCTTCGTCGCGGGCTGCCAAAGCGTCCGTGTGCATGACCCGCTGCCCGCGGGCTGGTCCGATAACGACGCACATGCCCGCACGGAGTTCTGGTACCGCTTGGCCGCCCGGCCCGTCGCGACCAACGACGAGGCGTTTCATGCGGTGCTGCTTTATCTCGACAACACGGATGCGTGCGTTGATTATGCCGCGCGGGTGAAGACGCTGCAGGGGCGTAAGATGCTCCCCACCGACTTTCATCAGGCTTCCGATGAAGCCGTCGGTCGCGGCACACTCGCGGTCGCGCTCGTCCGGGCCTTGAAGATCGAGGGCGGCGCGACGATGCAGCTCTTCGGCGCGACGCCGCGCTATGCGGTGCGGGCGTTGGAGTACCGCGGCATCTATCCGCCGAGCAGCCCGAATCAGGGCGTGAGCGGCGGCGCGCTGGTGGGGATCATGCAGAAGGCCGAGGAGTTCGAGCACGGCAGCCCCGCCGACGCCCCGGCCGCGTTCCTCCCCGCCGACATCCACCACCCCGGCGGCCCGCTCGCCGCCGCGGCGCGGAAGTCGGAGAGCGCCGCGAACGCACAGTCGTCATCGCCCGCAAACGGCGCGTCAGGGATAGTGGATACTTACTTCTCCGTGGTCCCGGCGGAGGCATATGCCCTGAACCTTCTTCCAGCCTCTACGCGGGCTATTTACCTGGACGTGGATGCAACGACGGACTTTTCATCGGTCGCGAATGCAGATGCTTACGAAGATTTCGACGCCGCCGGTTCGCCCGCTGCGCGGCGCTCGCCGCTTTATCTTGCGGATGCCCCCGACCAGCCAGCAGCCCCCGCCGCGCCCGCGGGGCCCAGGCACCTCAACGTGATTGTCACCGGCGTCGAAGGAGATTCCGCCGAGGTTCGCAAGAGCGAGACCGATCCGTGGGTCCGCGCGAAGGCCGGCATGGTCTTGCACGAAGAGGCCGAGTTCCGCACGGGTCCCAAGAGCGCCGTCCGCTTCATCATTCCCCCTGACCAGACCTTCTGCCTCGACAGCCAGGGCACGACCCAAGTCCGCCAGGCCGTTGCCGAGGGGAAGAAGATGAAGACGGATATTGCCCTGTCTCACGGACGCATGCGCTACGACGTCGCGCCGATCGCCGCGGCGACGGGGGGCGGGGCGGGGGAGCCCGTGCGCATCGAGCAAGCCGGCCTCGAGCATGACGCCGCGATCCGCAGCCCCAATAGCGCGCTCGCCCTGCGCGGAACGAAAGTCAGCCTCTTCGAGCAGTCGGAATTTGACCCCGAGGCCATCAGCCTCACCGGCCGTGCGATCTACGTGAACACCCTCGGCTGGCGGGTGCCGTTCGGCGGCGCTCGGCGGGCGGCGGTTCACGGGAGCCAGACCAGTGCAGTCCAGCAGGCCGCCGCGAGCGCGGAAGCACTGCAATCCCCCGACCTTGCACGCACCGATTTTGAGAATCGCGAATTATCCGTCGTCATCCAACGCGGCGGCTTCATCCGCGGAGATGTTGTCGTGGGCAACCTGCACCTGAGCGACTTCGGCAAGCTTCCCGGCGCCCTCGACTTCGTCCTCCAATGGAATGGCGGCCAGCAGGCCGCACTCAATGACCTGAATCTCGCTGTCTTCAGCCCGCGCAATACCCAGACTTCGCCCGACTTCGTCGCCAACCCGCCGTTCACGGTTTCCCTCACGCCCGGCAGCCCCGCGTCCGAGCAAATCCGCGCGGCGTCCTATCCCCGCACCAGCAAGAGCGGCGGCGCGATCTCCAAGAACAGCGTCGGCCCCGACGGGCTGGAGCTTGCTTCGTGGGGCAAGAACTATCCCGTGGGCACATACCGCGTAGTCGTCTACAACTTCCTCGACGCCAGCCCGCCGCCCACCCAGACGACGAGCCCCGTCACCTACACGATCGACGTGCTGTTGAACGGCAAGAAGGTCATCACCACGTTCACCGGGAGCGTCGGCTTCCTGCAAACCAGCCCGGCAATCGCCATCTCAGTCCCCGCCACCACGGCCGCCGCCCAACACCCCGCGTCCGCGGTCAAGCCCGCCGTCCCGCGCCCGACCGTGCTGCGAGTAGAGAAGGATGTAAAGCCCGCGGCTCCTGCACGGCCGGCGAAATAAGCCCGAACGCGGCGATCTTGTCTTCGCCGTTGAAATGAACCGCGGTGCGGAAAACCGCGAAGCCGCGAAGGGCGCGAAGACGGACGCGAAGAAGAGAAAGAGGAAATACAAAGCGCCGAGACCGCCAAGGAGCCAAGGACGCCAAGCAAGAAATTTCTTACTTGGCGTCCTTGGCTCCTTGGCGGTCTTGGCGCATATCTTCGTACTTCGTCACAGGAATCGTACGAGGTGCGAATGGCACTTCTGTTTGGGGCAACTTCCCTGTTCTTCTTCGCGTCTGCCTTCGTGCCCTTCGCGGCTTCGCGGTTATCCGCACCGCGCCCCATCCCGAGCGCGCCTGGGTAGGTTTGGCTGTCGGCTATCAACTCACCGCACGACGAAAGATGCCCCGCTCACCAGCAGGTTGTTCGTCACATCCAGCTCGGAAAGGGTGTTGCCCGGGTCGAGCTGCAGCAACAGGAAATACGTGCCGGCGGCTAGTGACTTGGGGACCGTTACCTTCTGCGTGAATGGCTTCGATGCCCCGCCCTTCAGGGTCAGCTTGATGGCGGAGATGGTGGTCAGCATGGTGCCGCTGGCGAGGGTTTGGTCGGAGGATGCGAAGACCTGCGCCGCCGTCGCACCTGTCAGGGCAACGTTTCCCTGGTTGCTGAGAGTGAACGTGATGGTCGCGGGTTTGCCCGTCTTGACCGCGCCGCGGAGGGTCAGGCTGTTGCCCGTGAGGTCCACACCATTTGCGACCACCGCGGCTTCGACCGTGTCCGTGCCGCTGTTACCGATGGCGAACAGCTCGCCGCCCTGGTTCGTCGCCAGCGCGCCTTGCGCGGTTTGCTTGAGCTGATCAAATTTGTTCAGCAGATCGGAGTTCGGGGCGGCGGCGCGCACGAGGCCCGCGCTAACGAGGGTCGCCGGCCGGGCGGCGACTGTGCCGCCGTTCAGGCTGAGGATGGATTTGCCGGTGCCGTTGAAGGTTGTGTCGAGCGAGCCGTTGGCGTTGTACTGGGCGAGGGCGAGGCCGAGCTGGTTGGGCACGACCGCCGACAGACTGGAGGCGGTCTTGCCGGATGCCACGATCTTGCCGCTGGGTTCGATCAGGATCTTGGTGATTGCCGTGGGCTGGCCGAAGGAGGTGATCACCTGCCCACGATGGAAGGACTTGTCCACGCGGCCGGCGGTGGTGAAGCGGACCAACGCAAAGTCGGTGGTCAGCGTCCCGGCAGTCGCCGAGCCGGTCACGCTCAGGCCGCCGAGAATGATCCGCCCGTCCGGCGCGATCGCGACGGACGTGGCCTCGTCGTCGATCCCGCGCAGGCCCTGGGTCACCTGGCCGTTCTTGCCGAAGGTCTTGTTGGGAGCGCCGTTCGCGCGCATCGCGGAGAGCGCCATCGACGTGACGCCGGTCTTCGAATTCGTGAAGGAGCCGGCGGCTACCAGCGCGTTACCCTTCGCGAATGCGATCGCACTGATGGAGGCGTCCCCTCCTGCGAAGGGGATCAGAATCTTGCCAACGTTGCCGAAGGTCTGGGAGAGGCTGCCGTCGGAGTTGAACGCGGCAATGGCGAACTCCAGCCCGCTCGCGCTCACGTCCGAACTGCCGGCGATGAAGATGGCGCCATCGGCGCGGACGGCCAGCGCGTGTGCCACGTCGTTGGAGGTGGAGACGGCGGAGTCCCCGCCGAAGCTCGTGAGGACTTCGCCCGTGCCCTGGCCGAAGGTGGTGTCGAGTGAGCCATCCGCATTGTAGCGGGCAAGGGCGAATGCCGAGCCGGCCGCGACACCTGCCGCCATGCGGGTGGACGTGCCTGCGACGAGGAACTGCCCGCCCGGCAGCAGCCATACCGCCGCGGCTTTGTCATCGCGGCCGCCGAAGTCGGTTGTCACGGTGCCCTGGTTCCCGAAGGTGCGGTCGATGCTGCCATTCGCGGTGTAGCGGGTGAGCACAAACTCTTGCGCACCCGCCGGGCCGCCCGTGCCCACGATGATCGATTTGCCGTCGGGCTGCAGGGCGATGTCCGCGACGGTCGTGATGCCGACGCTGTGGCCGGCGAGGCCGTTCACGCCGAAATTCACGTTGACGCCGCCAACCACCACCGGCCTGGGCGTGGGCGGAACCGGCGGCGCGGGGATCACCACGTCCGCCATCGCCGACACGAACAGGTTGTTGCCTTTGTTCGCCTCGGAGACGGCGTTCGCGGGGTCGAGAACTACGAGAACGTGATAGCTGCCCGGGAGCAGGCCGGTGGGGATGGTTGCCAGCGCGGTGATGGACGCAGAGCCCGCGCCGGCGAATCCGGGTTCCGACAGTCTTTCGATCACCACGTCGTCGCCGTTGCCCGGCACCGTGTCCTCGGACAGAACCACGTCGATCTCGAACGGGCCCGTGCCGGTCGCGCCGAAGTTGCTGAATCCGATCGGCACATTGAATGCGTCGCCCGCCGTGTACGTCCCCGGCGTGTAGGTGATCAGGCCCGTGCCCAGGTCCGGCGTCAGGAGCGGAGGCTGCACGATGATGTCCGCGCCCGAGGTCGAACTGGTGTTGTCCGTCTCGTTGGTTTCGAGGACGACGTTTCCGATGTCGGTGCTGGCGACGAGGAAGTAGCTCCCCGACGAGGCGGACGCCGGGACGAAGGCGCTGACGTCCACGCGGAATGTGCCGGGCGTACCCAGGACGTGGATCGTCTGAAGGGGAATGTCGTCGGCGTTGCCGAAGAAGGGGTCGGTGGAGAGGTCCACCTGGATGTCGAACGCGCCGGTGTCGGCGTTGGCGGAGATGTTCTGCGACATGCTGGCGGTGATAATGTCGCCCGGGCGGTACGCGCCGGGGGTGTCGTTGATTCCGCTGAGCGTGAGGTTCACGACCGGGGACGCCGGCGCGCCCTGCGTCGTGTTGAGCACGTACGCGCCGGGATGGATGGACGGGGTAAGGACCACGCCGGGCGAGGTCAGGCCGCTGAAGCCGGCGAAGTCGCCCGTGGTGGACTGGTAGGTCAGCACGTTGAAGGTCGAGCCCTGCGGGGGAGTGTAGCCGGAGGCAAGAAAGACGTTCAACTGCCCGTTCAACGCGGCGTTGCCGTCGACGTTGATCTGGCCCGCGAACCCCGGCCCGAGCAGAACGTTAATGAACGTGACGGCAAACATCGGCAGGTCGCCCTGGACGTCGATCGTGCCGCCGAAGGCCTGAAGCGTCCCCTGAAAGGCGATGCCCGTGCCCTGAATGACCAGGGTGTTGCCCGGGCTGTTGACCG
>JAQGHP010000375.1 GCA_028288775.1 Phycisphaerales bacterium
AGACTGTCGATGGCCGCCGCCGGGGTCGAGATCAAAACATCGGATAAGCATGTAGAGGCCGCCATTCGAGTTATCTCGGGACGGGGGTTCAATTCCCCCCGCCTCCATTCGGGCATAGCCCGAATAGAGCAGGAGAGAAGTAGATCAGGGGAGCAGGAGAAGCAGAGACATCATCAAAGTCGATCGGCGCTGTTTACCGGTCAACCGTCTCCTGCGGTCTACTGCTCTCCTGATCTCCTGTTCTGATTTGTCGGCGTGAGCCAGGGCACACATCCCCGACCCTCAAATATTCCGAAGAAAGCTATCACGACCTCGCCGTCAACCTGTTCGGACAAGGCTGGAGAATCAGCGACACCGATCCGCTTGATGTTTCTTGCGCGCAATGTGCCGCGCGTTAGCCGTAGCCGGCAGGTGGTGTCAGCGCGTCGGGCTCGCCCGGCCCTAAAACGAATCATCCGACTTCTGCAAATACGTGAAAAGACACATCCGCTCGGTCCCGTCCACAATCCCACGCAGTGAAAAGAGCTTGAAGAACCACGCCAGATCCTGCTCGGTCGGCTCATCGGGCGGGGCGGAGGCGGAGCCGACCACCTCGCCGGCGGGAACGCCCATGATGTAGTCGCACAGGTGGGCGATGTTCATCTCGTCGGCCGACTGTGTGGAAAGGACGAAGAAGTTGTGCTCGCGGATTACGTCGCGGAGATAGCGGTCGGCCATCTTCACTTCGACGGCGTCCAGCGCTTTCAGGTATTCCTGGGTTTCGGAGGCGTCCTTCCATTCGTTTGCCTGGCGCTCGTCTTCCTTATAGCCCTCCAATGCGGCGTCGAAGTGGGCCTGGAGACGCTCGTAATACGTTTCGACTTGGTCGCCTTCTAGCCAACGGATGATCATCGTTTCGCCGGGCCGGCGGTGGATGTGGTAGTTGTTGGTGGAGAGATCACGGGTGGCGGGGAGGCTCAGCAGCGCCGCCGCGTCGGCGATAGAGGGCTCTTGGAGGACAGGGCTGTCGGCGGCCTTGGCCTTTTCCAGCTTCCCCATGCCGCGCTGCACATCGCGCGCGATCTGCGGGTCGAGCCCGGGGCGGAACTCGGCGTCGAACTTCCGGTTCCCCTCGAACACCGCCGCCAGTTCCGCGTGCATGCGGAACTCGTCGGACTTCTCCCGCGCCCGGTCCGCCGGGCTGAAGGAATGCTCCACCGGGCCTTCATCACTGTTGGGTTCATCGAACATAAACTGATCCTGAAAACGACATCGTATACCGCACATCGCGCGGTGGGAAAGAATTGAATAATCAATTGAACGGCTCGGCAAGAGGGAGATTCTAACGGGAGCCCGGCGACCGTGGGTCTGAACGGCAGAGTGAAGGTCTATTACTTGTCCGTGTCCGTGTGGGGAGGATTTTCCGGTCCAGAGATCTTGGTGATGTCCTTGAGGTGCGCGTGTTTGGCCAGCGCCTGGCGGCGGGCGTCCTCCTTATTTTTGGCTTCGATTTCGATGCGGATGTCGGGCGGGGCGCCGCCGTCGGAGAAGACTTTGCTCTCCGCGCCGCGGGCGTCTCCGGTGGCAGGGCCGTCGGGGTCGAAGGTCGCCGCATATTTTCCGGGGCCGTCGCCGACCATGAGGGCCTGCTCATCCGTCATCCCCTCGACCCATTCATGCCGGCGGAGGGCATCGGCAATTTTCGGGTCGGTGGGGTGGTTGAACAAATAAAACTCGAGCGGGTCTACCTCGAAGGTGAGTCGGAGCGATTGCTTCTTGTTTTCCGTGGGGAGCGTGACGAACGTGACCTTGACGGACGAATCGGAGTGGGCGTCGATCTGCTTATGCAGGTTCGCCAGACGTAGCGGTGCGGCAACCTCGAAGAAAAGCACCACCTTCGTAACGCGCCCGTCGGTCAGCCCCAGCCCGGCAACGTCCGCTCCCTCCACACCTGGCACGAACCATTCACAGCCCAGGTCTTCCTTGGTCTTATGGGCGAGCAGCGCCGCGCTACGTTTGGCGTTGTAGACGCGGCCGAGTTCTTCCGGCCTTTCGCCGAGCACGGCCGCCGCTACCGGGACGGTAGTACGGAAGTTTCGTTGGGCGCTCGCGGCCGGAAGGTCAACGCCATCGGCTGATTTGCGTGCCGCATGGCTTTGCGCCGGGGCGTCGGCCCGTGCCGCCGGGACGTGGCACAGCACGCATACCATCATCACGACTGCGGCCCACGAACACTTCATCCGACGGGTTCTCCAGATGCGAACGTCGCTTTATGCAAACGCGGCTGGCCTCTGCACTTCACGGCACGCAAGCGCAACCCTTCCGATACCGTTGACGAGCCCAAGTGTTTGCTGTGGCCTAAAAGATGGAATTGCCACCACGAAAAGCCGAATGCGCAATTGCCGCCTCAGCAAGCGAATACTTTCGTTTTTCGACTGATCCAAGGGTTTTCAAGTGTTGGCTGAGCATCCACTTGCCACTATTTTTAGGTTGCGTCTTGATATGGGACTCGGCGAGTCCTATATTGGGCTGTAAGGACTTTGGCGATGTTGGCATTGAGCAAAAAGACCGACTATGCCTTGTTATGCCTGGCGTATCTTGCCGGGCACGATGCGCAGGTAGCATCCGCCCGGGAAATTGCCGAGGCCAACGATCTGCCGGTGCCACTGCTTATGCAGATTCTTAAGACACTGCATCGGCACGGACTTTTGGAAAGCACCCGCGGCAGCAAGGGCGGGTATCGGCTTGGGGCAAACCTCAGTGCCGTTTCGCTCTTCTCGCTGACGCAAATGCTGGAATCCGCCGACGGCGAAATGGCTGGCGAAGCGAACGGCATCGTTGCTGAGGCCCAAGCGGCAGTGCATCCGCCCTTGGTGGCGTTGCACCGCAGGCTGCTTCAGTTCCTGCAGGACGTGAAAATTTCCGACGTGGTGCGCTCCGGGCATCGGATCGATGTGCCGTTGCAGAGTGTCCGCGTCATTGAGAGACTGAGGGGACTTCAGAGCGTCTTTGAAACTCGCGTCGCGGGCCGTGCGGTTCGCGCCGAACACCGGGAGCCGGCAGTGAGCCCGGCAGCGGTTTAATGTTTATGAGGAGTTTGCCGATGTCCATTTCGCTTACCGAGCTGGCCGCCACCAAGATCAAGGAAATCATCAAGGAGCAATCGCTCCCGGCGACCGAGACCAAGCTGCGCGTAGCCGTCAAGGGCGGCGGATGCAGTGGGTTCAGCTACATGCTCGACCTCACCGAAGAGCCCAAGGCCGAATCCGATGAAGAAGTCGAGAGCCAGGGCGTGAAGATCCTCGTGGATATGAAGAGCCTGCTCTATCTCAACGGCACGGAAATCGATTTCCGCGACGAGGTGATGGGCAGCGGCTTCGTCTTCAAGAACCCGAACGCCACGAGCAGCTGCGGCTGCGGCAGCAGCTTCTCGGCCTAAGCAATCAACCGCCGCCGGGCTCCCGCGCGACATTCGCCGCCGCGCGGAGGATCGATATCGATCCTCCGCGCCGGCGCGTTGCTTTGCGTTTCATCCCGGTAAGGCTGGCCGTCGCTTGTCACCGGGATTCTCTCCCATGCATTACTGAGTGTGTCATGCCTACCGAAACCAGCGAAATCGAAACCCTCGCCAACCGCGAATACAAGTGGGGGTTCATCACCGACATTGAGGCCGACGCCGCCCCGGCGGGCCTCAACGAGGAGATCATCCGTTTCATCTCGCTCAAGAAGGGCGAGCCGGACTGGATGC
>JAQGHP010000380.1 GCA_028288775.1 Phycisphaerales bacterium
GGGCGGCGCAAGCGGCGCGATCAACGTCAGCGCCACCGCCGCCGACACCCAGCCCCCCGCCGCGGCAATGTCCGCGCCGGCCATCGGCTCTTCCGGCGGGTCGTCCCAGACCGTCACCGTCGTCTACACCGACAATGCCGGCATCAACCTCGCCAGCCTCGGCGCGGGCAATATCTCCGTCAGCGGGCCCGGCGGGCCGCTGACCGTCACCGGCGAATCCCACACTGTCGCCAACAACGGCAAAACCGTCACCGCCAAGTACACGGTCGCCGCCCCCAGCGGCACCTGGAGCGCCACCGACGACGGCACCTACAACGTCGCCCTCAACGCCAACCAGGTTCTCGACACCAGCAACAACGCCGCCCCCGTGACGTTCGGATCGTTCGCGATCAACATCGCTTTGCCCAACCCGAGCGACCAAACCTTCGCCGCCGGCAGTGCGGTCAGCGCGACGTTCGTGGCGGAAGCCGTCGTTACCGAGCAGGACGGGAAGATCCTCGTCGCCGGCCACCAGGCCGCTTCCAATGGCCAGACCCAGGCCGTCGTCGAACGCCTTAACGCCGATGGCTCGCTCGACACCACCTTCGGTGCGGGCGGCCAGGTCGTCACGCCCGCCACTGGCAACAACTCCTGGTACGCCATTACTATCCAGGGCGCGAACCACATGGTGGTCGCCGGGGCGCACGACGGCGACTTTGCCCTCGCTCGCTACGATTTCAGCGGCAACCTCGACCCCACTTTCGGCGGCGGCGGCGTCACCTTCACTGACTTCGGCAGCGCCAGCGACACCGCCTACGGCGTCGCCCTCGCGCCCAGCGGCGCGATTGTGGCGGTCGGTACTTCCAACAACCGCTTCGCTTTCGCCCGCTACAACGCCAACGGCATTCTGGATGCCTCCTTTGGCCAGGGCGGTCGCCAGCTTTTTGACACCGGGGCTGCGACGCAAATGTTGGGCGCGGTGACGGTGCAGAACGACGGCCGCGTGGTGGCCGCGGGGGCCAGCGGTTCGAGCTTGGACGTCGTGCGCCTCACCGCCAACGGCCAGCCCGATTCCACCTTTAACACCGACGGCGTCGTGGTCGTTCCGGGCCTCGTCGCCAACCAGGGCGCGGGCGTGCAGGGCTATACGGAATCCGTCGGCCTGCAGAGCGACGGCAAAATCCTCGTCGGCAAGACCACCGCCGCCGGCCATTTCGGCATCGCCCGCCTCACCACCGACGGCAAGCTCGATGCTTCCTTCGGCAGCGCTGGCATCGCGATCGCGAACTTCGGCGGGCAGGACGACGTGGACTCGATCGTCATGCAGGACGGCGGCACGATCCTCGCCGTCGGAACGTCCAACCAGAACGGCACCCCGCAGACCGCCGTCGCCGCCTTCGATTCCAACGGCCAGCTCATCACCACCTTCGGCAACGGCGGCAAAGTCCTCCTCAGCCCGACCGTCAACGCCTCCTCGCGCGAGCTGCACATCGGCGACCTCGCCCTCCGTGCCTTCGGCAGCAGCACCACCGGCGGCCGCCTGCTCGTGGGCGCGAGCGAAACGGGAACCACCACCGTCTCCAGCACCCTCCGCCGACTCATCGTTCCGGGGACCAAGAGCGCCCCGGGAATTCAGGAAAGCCTGCTCGGCGTCTTCGGCCTCGTGAATAAGAAAAAGACCCGCCTCACCATCGACCTGGGCGGCGGGCGCATGGCCATCCTCACCCTCACCGGCGGCACCGGCACCGCCCTCCAGAGCGGCACACAGATCCATCTCGAGATCACCGACCTGGGCAAAGGCGCGGCGCTGGTCGTCGCCATCAAGGGCGGCGGCACCGTCACCTTCAGCGACATCACCGTCACCGGAAGCCTCAAGAGCATGAAAGCCCCCGGCGCGATCATCGCCGGCACACTCTCGGCCACCGGCACCATCGGCACCGTGACGGTCGGCAGCATCCAGGGCAACGTGACGTCCAGCGCCGGCATCGCAAGTCTCACCGGCGGCGACCTGGCCGGCACCCTCTTGGCCACCGGCGCGATTGGCAAGCTCAAGCTCGGCAATATCACCGGCCATATCATCGCCGGCGGCAACATCGCCAGCGTGACGGCCGGGAACCTCAGCGGCTCGATCTCCGCCGGCGGGAAGATCGGCGCGCTCAAGCTCAGCGCAGTGACCGGCACGATCGCCGCCGCCAGCCAGCTCGTGAGCCTCACGGCCATGAGCCTCAGCGGCGCAACCGTCCTCGCCGGCGCAAACCTCGGGTCCGACGGCGTGGTGGGCGGCTCCGCTGCCGACACCTACAGTGCGGGCAGCATCGGCGCGGTCAAGATTACCGGCGCCATCACCGGCACGATCATCGCCGCCGGGGTGAACCCGGTGGACAACGTCTTCGGCAACGGCAACGACACCGCCGCCGGCACGGGCCTCATCAAGTCCCTCTTCGCCAAGGGCGGCGCGACCGGCAGCCACTTCGAAGCCGCCGCCTTCGGCAGCATCAAGCTCCCCAAGAAGGTCAACCCGGCCCTCGACCCGCAGTTCCTGGTCGTATGACGTCAAATGTGGCGCTGACATCCCCGGCTATGATTCAATCGCAATGTGGCACAGCCGCCCCGGCTGTGGTCCGCTTCGCCTCCGCTCCCCCTTTTCGGCGGAGTGAAACACCGCCCAGGTCGGAGAGGAGAAGACGGACCCGCCCGCCCGCCTGCGCCACATGCGTACTGACGGCAATCCCACCGGCGAGCGCAGAAAGCCCCGCAGCAAGCCCGCGAACCCGGCGGCAACTGCGAATAAGCAAAGCCGGTCATCGAACGCGGACATTCAGGTAATGCGGCATACATCTAATACTTACCAGCCAAGAGCCGCGATTTCGCGGCGTCGCGACTTGCCACGCTTTCTTAATCCCGTAGACTCACCTCCCTTTGGATCAAAGGAGCTTGCGGCATGCGTCATGTTATTTCGGCGTTGGTGATGAACGAACCGGGCGTGCTGGCGAACGTGGCCGGCATGTTCGCGGCACGGGGATTTAACATCGACTCGCTCGTGGTCGGGCGGACCGAGAAGCCCGATCTGTCGCGCATGACGATCGTCGTAACCGCGGACGACAACACACTGGCGCAGGTGCGCAAACAGCTCGCGAAGCTTGTGCCGGTCGTGCATGTGCAGGACTTCAAGCAGACGGCGTACATCGAGCGCGACCTGGCGCTGATCACCGTGGACGCCGGGCCCGAACGCCGGGGGGAAGTGATCGAGATCGTCACCCTCTTCCGTGGAAAGGTCGTGGACGTTTCCGAGCAGAGCCTGATCATCGAGCTGGCGGGGACGGAAGAAAAGATCGGCGCGTTCGTGGAGCTGATGAAGCCCTACGGGATTAAGGAGCTGGCGCGCACGGGGGTAATCGCCACCGCCCGGGGGATGCAGCACCACCGCGACACGTCGGGTTCGGGGCCCGTCCGCCGGACGCGCAGTATTGATGCGCCGGCGTCGGCGGCGCTGCCGCCGAGCTAGCGTGGATTATTCGCGGTGGAGGCGCGTTGGAGTGTCTAAGCGCCGCCGGCTGAGAAGCTTGGAAATTAAGTTGACCCGCCAAGGCACGGGGGCGCCCGAAATGCCGAGCCCATCGAGCAATTGCGAAGAAGAGTTGAAGGCGGTCGAACGTCGAATTGTTGTAATACGAGGTTCAGGGTGCGCGGCTCGGTATGGTTGCCGGCTGGGTACTGGCTGGGTCGATCATCGCCGCGGACTCGTCGAAGATTAGCTTTTCGTCCTCGGTGAGTGCGTTTGGCTCCTTTGCCAGGTCGATCACCCTTTGCAGCAGTCCCCTGGCCTGAGTATGTCGGCCGAGCTTTTCCTGAGCCATTGCCGAAAGGATCAGGTTGGAGGCGTGGCTTTGCTGGGCGACGAAATCAGTCGCCTCCGAGCGGGCGATCGATTGGAGCGCGCCCGGGTAATCGCCGGTACGGTACTGTGCCGCGGCCAGAGTGCCGAGGTTGCGTGTATTGGCCGAGATCGCGACCGAGTGCCGCACGACGTCGAGGGCGACGGCATATTTTTCCGGCGATTGACCCGCATTTTTCACCAGGTCCCACGCCGCCGAGTTCAGATCCTCCGCGAATTCATCGGAGGGCTGGGTGCTGGGCGGATCAATCAGCGACTGGGCCGAATTCAGCTTTGTGGCGGTGTCGCCGTCACCCGGCACGGCCCTTCCCTCCCGCAAGGCCTTGCGCAGCAGTTCATGCGATTCCTGTATGTGGCCTAGCTTGAATTGCGCAACCGCTTCATCCGCGTCGCGCTGGGCGTCATTCGCCGGGGCGGTCGTCGGCTGGGCGTCGGCCACCGCGGGGGCGGGAGCGGTCGTCGGTTGAGTATCAGCCGGGGGGGCGGTTGCTGGCGGGTCGGCGGGCGGCTGGTTGAGGGCGAGGAGCTGCTGGAAGCCGGGGTCGTCGTTGCCGCCGGGCCAGATGTCGCGCAGATCCGCGAGGCTATCGCCCACCCGGCCCTGCTCGGGCCATGGTGCTGGGGTTTGGTACGCCTGCCCAAAATATTTCTGGTAGATGGCCAGCGCGTCGCTAAAGCGGCCTAGGCAGGTGTAGGCGTGGGCGAGATGGTCTTTGGCGGCAAGGCTGGAGTCGTCGAGGGAAAGGGATTTCTCCTCGAGAAGGGCCGCTTCCTTATACAACTTGCTCTTCACCTCAAAGCCGCCCGCGCACGCCCATTCGCGCGCCAGCGCCAATTTTTGCTCCGGCGTTCGGGCCTTGGCCAGTCGGGCCTCCACCTCGTCGTGGTACGATTGCGGTACGTCCGCCGCTACGGGCGGAGGGTGCGCTGCGAAAAACGCGGGAGATTCGCGCTGCAACCGCAGGAGTACGCCGACGGCGTCGTAATAGCCTTTGGCGCCGATCGGAACGATTCCACTTAGTTCATCAATTTTCCGGCCGGAAATGAGCTCGGACAACTGCTCTAAATCATCTCCGGTGAATTGGACGGGGGCGACCGACCATCGCCGCAGAATCGGGGGCATGACCCGGTCCCGGTCGGGATTCGGAGTTGAAAGAGACAGGGCGGATGCGCCGTCCCGGCTGATTACGACGGCATCAACGACATCGTCGCAAGGAAAGGCGGAACTGACGGCCATCGCGTTGTGTGCGTCCCACAATCGGATGGAATTTTGCAGTGACGTCAACACGACCGATGCATCCGGGCCGAGCGCAAGGGTGCCGCGGTAGTGGGGTCTGGCAACGGCGGTAAATGGGGGCGTGAGCGACGTGCCGTCTTCCAACTTCAGGATTCGAGGTGGATCGGCGTAGCACAGATACGATCTGCCGTCCGGGCAGAGAATCCCGGGTGCCGCGAGCGCCCGCCATGCATGCGGCGGATCCGGAATCACTTCTCCACTGGTCACGTCCCACGCGGCGGGCCCGCCCTTTGCGCCCCATCCCACGAGAGCATGGCTGTCGGGGCTGAAGCAGTCTGGCGCAGCCGGCCAAGGCGACGGGGCGGTCGCGGAATTCCTGACGGTAGTGACCAGGGCCAATGTTTGCGTGGAGAACACCTGATAGACACCCTCTGATCCCGCCAGATGTGCCACCAGGACGTACTTCCCATCGGGGCTTACGGAGGCCAGTCTCTCGCTGAGGCTGCTAAGATCCTGCCTCAACTCGGCGCCGATGCGAACTACTCTGCCGTTGCGGATGTTCCGGACGGCCAAACGCCAACGCCCGTGGTCGGCCAGAATCGTAATCAATTCATCCGCATTCGGTATGAAGGCGGCATCACC
>JAQGHP010000420.1 GCA_028288775.1 Phycisphaerales bacterium
AGGGTTCCCATGGGCGAGCCGCCCATGCCACTAGATCTGCTAACGGGCGCTGCGGCTCTTGGACCGCGACGCGGTCGATCGCCCTGACGTGGATCGTGAGCCGGAGGACGTTCCCGACTTTGATTTCGATCCTGCCGATTTGCCCCGCGCGGATCTTGTGCCGCCTGATTTCGCGGAGGCGCTGCGGGTGCGGGATTTGGAAGCGGTCGTGGAGCCCTTGCGGCCCGAGCCGGCTTTCTTGCCGCCGCCCTCCTGCTTGTTGACGGTGGCCCAGGCCCGGCGCTCGGCTTCCGGATCGGGTACGCCGCGTTTTTCGTATCCTTCTTCGATGTGTTCCGCTTTGCGTTTCTGCTTGTCGGAATATTTTTCCTTGCTGCCTCGAGCCATGACGGTCCTCCACAAAAAGGTTTGCGCCGTACACGCGACGGCGACATGACGAAGTGCGTACGCTAGCACCATACTGCGTCGCGCGCGAACCCCTTTTCGGGCACGGCGTGCGGGGAAAGTGCAACCGATTTCTTGTTAGTGGAATCACGCCGTCGGTCGTCTAATCCCGGGGAAGACATGATTGGGAATAGGCGACAATGTTTCGCAACGGTTTTGCTCGTCGGGCTGATGCCGTTCGTCGCGGATGCCGCGCCCGCGGCCGTGCCGGCGGCGCCTTCGAACGCGCCGAGTAGCGCGAGCCCAATCGATGCCGCAGATGCCATCGAAGGGGGCGTTCTCTATCTCGCTTCCGTCCAGAAAGATGACGGCTCCTGGTCTTTGACCGATGGCGGCAGCCCCATCGGCGTCACCGGTTACGCGCTCGTCGCGCTTCTCGACGCGGGACGCAAGCCGGGCGACGGGCCGCAGGGCGCGACCGTGATGCGCGCTGTCGAGTTTCTCACCCGCAGCCAGCGCGACGACGGCAACTGCTTTTCCCCCGCGCCGGGACGCTGGCCGCATACGATGTACGACCACGCCAGCGCTACGGTCGCCCTCGCCCGGGCCGCGGCAATCACGCGCGATCCCGCGCTCAAGGTCAGCGTCAACAAGGCCGCGAAGTTCATCGTCTCATGCCAGGATCCATCGGGTGGATGGCGCTACAAGCCGGTGGCACAAGACCCGCCCGACCTGCCCGTTTCCGCCGCCCAAATCTGTGCACTGTGCTGCGCCCGCGACGCTGGGGCGGACGTTCCGAAGCCGGCGATGGATGGCGGCGTCGCGTATCTTCTGCGATGTCGCGACCCGCAGACCGGCGGCTTCGGATATACCCCCAACGGGCACAACCCCGGCTTCGCCCGCACCGCCGTCGCGTTGAGCGCGCTGGAAGCCGCCGGTTCCCGTCCCGACGACGCCGTCATCAAATCGGGGCTGGATCTCTTGTTTCAATCGCCCGGCCCGCGCGAGATCGAGGAGCAAGGCCACTGGTTCGCCTACGGCCGTTACTACGCGGCACAATCCGCGAATCGCGCGGGGAGCGACACACGGGCACGATGGGCCGAGCACGTCCGTAGTGAAGTACTGCGTCAGGCGCACCGGGACGGAGCATTCATACGATGGGAAGACCCCCGCTCCGTACCGCCCGATCCCGCCTATCACACGGCGTTGAACATCACGATCCTTGTGCTCTGCGACGCAGTTCCCGGCGCAAAGCGGCAAGCCCGCGAGGCAACGGCCGGTGCGGCGCGTTCCGGGCCGAAGTAGACGCCGCCGGCACCTCAAATCTGCGCAGAAAATCATCTCGAAAATTCCGCCCTTGCCGCATCAAACGCGTGTGCCCGGGGTTGCCGTGCGCCTGCCGCCCGAGGTCCGAAAAAAAGCGCCATTCGACGCCGAAGACCCGGCAGGTTCTGGCCGATAGTGACGTGGGGGCGCGAATTACTGTTAGGAGGTCTCTCTTGCCCGGCATTCAAATCGGCCAGTTACTCGTTGAGCAGGGCGCGCTGACCGAGGCGCAAGTCCAGCACATTCTCAAGGTCCAGAAGATTTCCCACCGCCCCTTCGGCGACCTCGCCGAGCGGCTCTATGGAATCAACCCCCGCGCCGTCGAAGACGCGTGGGTGCAGCAATATCTGCGGACGGTCGGCGTCGTGGACCTCGACGAGCAAACGGTGGACACCGAATGTCTGCGTGTCCTGAGCCGCCGACAGGCCTGGCAGTTCCACCTCCTGCCGATCAACCGCCAGCAGGAGCTTCACGTCGCGACCAGCAAGGAGAACCTGGTGCGGTCGGTGAACTTCTCGTCCCGCCGGATCGACGAGCCCGTACACGTGATGGTCGCCGAGCGCAAGCAGCTTCGCGAGTTCCTCATGAAGCACTACCCGGTCCCCCAGTTCATCGCGCAATATGCCGAGAACCTCTGACCGATCGGCTGACCGATCAACAACTCGTCGAGCACTCCCGACCCTCATTTCCAGCCCGCCGCAGCGGTTTGGCTCTCTGTTTTGACCGATTCTGACCGATTTTGACCGATTTAAAGGCACTTTCTTAAAAGAATTTGACAAAACTACCCCGGTTCCGAACGAACCTCCGCCCGCCCATTCCCGCCCTGAGCCCTCCCGCCCGCCGGGCGTCCCGGAATGTCTCCCTTTGTCACAGATTCGCCGTTTACTTTGCAGTTACTTGCTAAAAACCTTCACAATCCCCGTTACTTCAACAGGTTACGAAAAGATGGCGAATGTCACACTGCGACATTCACCATAACCCACTGTTTCCAAGTGATTTACGCACGTTTCATGCCAATCGGCTCCGAATCCTCCCGCTCTAATTTGTTGAATATTGCGGCGAGAATCGCCTCCCGGTCCTCCCCGCCCGCCGACAACTCCGCCCTCGCCCGCCTCATCCTTTGCACCAAAACGCACCACATTTGCGTTTTTTTGCATTCCCCACCGCCTCCCGCACATGACCCGCCGCGACTTGCCTCGGACCCACGCAACACGCCGCATGTGAAGTGTTTCATTACTCTCCAGATACCCTAACATAATCATAACA
>JAQGHP010000427.1 GCA_028288775.1 Phycisphaerales bacterium
TGAAGCGGGTGGGCAGGCCCACTTCCCGCGCCTTCCAGGTGAGGTAGTAGGGGTCGATGGGGATGCAGTGGCCGCCCAGGCCCGGGCCGGGGTAGAAGGCCTGGAAGCCGAAGGGCTTGGTGGCCGCGGCCGCGATCACCTCCCACACGTCGATGTTCATGGCTTGAAGGACGGTCTTCATCTCGTTGACCAGCGCGATGTTCACGGCGCGGTAGACGTTCTCCAAAATTTTGGCCGCCTCCGCGACTTCCGCGGTGGAGACGGGGACTACGTCGTGGATGGCCTGTCGGTAGAGCGCGACCGCCACCTCGCCCGAAGCAGGGTCGATGCCGCCGACGAGCTTGGGGATGGTCTGCGTGCGGTGGTCCTTGCGGCCGGGGTCTTCGCGCTCGGGCGAGTAGGCGAGGTAGAAGTCGTGTCCGCAGCGCAGGCCGCGGGCCGCAAGGCGGGGGAGCATGATTTCACGGGTGGTGCCGGGATACGTAGTGGATTCGAGGACGACCAGTTGCCCCGGCCGCAGCGCGGCGGCGATGTCGTCGGAAGTCTTCTCGACGTAGCTGAGGTCCGGCTCCAGATGCGCCCCCAGCGGCGTGGGGACGCAACTGATCACCGCATCGGCCTCTGCAAGTCGCGAGAAATCCGCCGTCGCCTCGAAGCGGCCGGCCTTGCGCATGTCGGCGACGAGCGATTCGCCCAGGTGCTTTAGGTAATTTTCACCACGATGGAGTTTTTCAATTTTGCGGGGATCGACGTCAAACCCAATGACCGAAAACCCCGCGGCGTGAAAGGCGTGCAGCAGCGGCAGCCCCACATAGCCGAGCCCGATGACGCCGACGATCGCCGACTTGTCCTGGATTTTCGCCTGCAAAGTTTGCGTCATGAGTTATCCTGCCAGAGGCCCGTCCGCCGGGGGCATTATTCCTGAAGGGGCGGGGAAAATCTAACGCCGCGTATGGCAGATTCCGCCAACCAACTCCTTTCCCGCGCGGTATAAGTGTGAGACACATTCATGCGGTGGAATTCACACCACAACTTCACGTATCCGAGGGTCGCTTCGTGGCGGTGGGGAATCGCATTGTTGGTGGCCGCGATTTTCGGGGCCGTGGCAAGCGGCGGCGAACAGCCCGCGGGTGATGCAAAGCCTGTTGCGACGCATTGGGCGTTCGTCAAAACGGGCCACCCGCAGCCGCCGCCGGCGCATGATTCCGGTTGGGTACGCAATCCGATCGACCAGTTCATCCTGGCCCGGCTGGAGAAGGAGGGGCTTCATTCCGCCGGCGAGGCGCCGCGCGAGGCGCTGATTCGGCGAGCGTACCTCGACGTAACGGGGCTCCCGCCAACGCCCGCCGAGGTGGACGCGTTTGTTGGCGATGCATCGAGCGATGCTTTTGAAAAGGTAGTGGACCGGCTTCTGGCCAGCCCGCATTACGGGGAGCGGTGGGCACGGCACTGGCTCGATCTGGCGCGGTACGCGGAGAGCGAAGGTTTCAAGAGCGATGAGACGCGCCCGAACGCCTGGCGGTATCGCGACTACGTCATCAAATCGCTGAACGACGACAAGCCGTACGACCGGTTTGTGAAGGAGCAGATTGCCGGGGATGAAATGTGGCCGGGGGACGTGGACGCGCTGGTCGCGACCGGGTTTAACCGCCATTACCCGGATGAGAGCAATGCCCGCGAACTCTTCCAGCGCCGTCAGCAGATTCTCGACGACATCACCGACACGGTGGGGGCGGTGTTCACCGGGTTGACCGTGGCGTGCGCCCGCTGCCACGACCACAAATACGACCCGATTCCGCAGGCTGACTATTACCGGCTTCAGGCGTTCTTCGCGAATACCCGGGCCGCGGATGATCTGGTGCTTCTGCCGCCGGGGGCACAGGCGGAATACCGCGAGAAGCAGGCGAATTGGGAGGAGAAGACCCGTTCAATTCGCGAAGAAATGACGGCAATCGAAGAGCCGCACCGCAACGCGATGATCAAGGAATACGTCGACAAGTATCCTGACGAAATCCGTGCTATTCTCGTTAAGCCGGTACAGGAACGGTCGCCGCTGGACTGGCAGGTTTGCTGGAAGGCGGGGATGTATCTGGAGCCCTCGTCGCCGCAGTATTTAGCGCCAACATCGGCGATCGTCGGACGATTGAAGGGCGATACGAAGAAGCGGTGGGAGGAGCTGAAGGCGGAATTGGAAAAGTTCGCTGCGCTGCGGCCGGCTGATCCGCCGAGAGGATCGGGCGTCGTCGAAACGCGGCGGGACGCCCCAAAAACGTTTTTGCTCAAGCACGGGATTTACGACGCCTTCGGCGAAGAAGTGCAGCCTGCGTTTCTGAGCGCGGTGACGCCCGCTGCCGCGGTGATCGTTCCGCCCTCGGACGTTACCACTTCAGGCCGGCGCACCGCGCTGGCGAACTGGCTGGTCAGCCCCGACAACCCGCTGGCGGCGCGGGTGATGGTGAACCGGGTGTGGCAGTACCATTTCGGACAGGGCATCGTGCGAACGTCCAGCGATTTTGGCGTGCAGGGCGATCGGCCCAGCCACCCCGAATTGCTCGACTGGCTCGCGGACGAATTCGTGCGCGAGGGGTGGAGCATGAAGAAGCTCCATCGAATGATTCTCACTTCCAGCACCTACCGGCAATCGTGCATCGGGGATGATGCCGCCCGGCGGGCCGACCCGGACGGACGGCTTCTCTCCCACTTTCCGCGGCACCGGTTGGAAGGGGAAGTGATCCGCGACTCGGCGCTGGCCGTGGCCGGGCTGCTGAATTTGAAGGCGGGTGGCCCGAGCGTTTTCCCCGAGCTTCCGCCGGGCACGCCGACGCATGGTGGATGGAACGTCACCCGCGACGCGTCCGAGCGCAGTCGGCGGAGCATTTACATCTTCGTCCGAAGGAATTTGCGCTACCCGATGTTCGAGGCATTCGACATGCCCGACACGCACGAGAGCTGCCCCCGCCGGTATAACACGACGACCGCATCGCAGGCCCTTACGCTGCTCAACGACAAGCTTTCGCTGCAATGGGCGCAGGCGTTGGCCGGACGCGTGTTGGCGAGTGCGGGAAATGAACGCGGGGCGCAGATCGACGCCGCGTATCGCCTGGCGTTCGGCCGACATGTTTCCGGCGACGAGAGCCGCTTGATCGGCCGCTTCCTCGATTCCCAAATTGCCGCGGAAAATGAAACGTCCTCGGCCGGCGGGCCACTGGCATTGCCCGCGCCCGCACCGGAGGGGATGAAGGCGGCAGAGGGCGCGGCCTTCGTCGATCTGTGTCACGTGCTGATGAATTCCGATGAATTCGTATACGGCGGATGAATGCGATACTCACCCCACATCCAGTTCCCATCTTCCCGCCGCGAGTTTTTGGCCAGGGCCGGAGGCGGATTCGGCGCGCTGGCGCTGAGCTATCTGCTCGGCCGCGACGGCGCGATGGCGGGAATCGCCAAACCGCCGATGCACACGGCGCGGGCCAAATCGGTCATCTGGCTCTTCATGGAAGGGGGGCCGAGCCACATTGACTTGTTCGACCCCAAGCCGGAGTTGGAGAAACTGGCGGGCAAGCCGATGCCGGCGTCGTTCGGCCGGGTCACCACGGCGATGGGAACGGGCGGCAACACGCTAATGCCGTCGAAACGAAAATGGGCCCGGCACGGTCAAAGCGGAACCTGGGTTTCCGACTGGTATCCGCAGATCGCCCGGCACGCGGACGATCTGTGCGTCATTCGGTCGTGCAAGGCGGACGGGCTGAATCATGTCGGCTCGGTGTGTCAGATGAACACGGGCTCGATCCTCGCCGGCCGTCCGTCGATGGGGGCGTGGACGAACTACGGACTGGGGATCGCGAACGACAACCTTCCCGCGTTCGTCGTCCTGACGGATGCGGGAGAAGTGAACGGCGGGGCGAAGAATTGGGGAGCGGGTTTTCTCCCGGCCAACTATCAAGGAACGCTTTTCCGGAAGGACGGCCCGCCGATTTTTGATCTCGCGCCGCCGCGGGAAGTGAGCGACCGCCGGCAACGCGGGAAGCTCGATCTGCTGGGCGAACTGAACCGACGTTACGCTTCGAGCGCGCCTGAGGACACCGAGCTGTCCGCCCGCCTCGATTCGTACGAGCTGGCCTACCGCATGCAATCGTCCGCGCCCGAGGCCGTCGATCTTTCGAAGGAATCGAACGCGACGAAATCCCTGTACGGGCTGG
>JAQGHP010000440.1 GCA_028288775.1 Phycisphaerales bacterium
CAAGGCCACACGAGAATTCGCAAAAGCGCTCGCGACAAAGAGCGTCGCTTTCCTCGACGCCCCCATCAGCGGCGGCGACATCGGCGCAAAGAACGCCACCCTCTCCATCATGGTCGGCGGCGAAGAAAAAGAATTCGACCGCGTCCGCCCCCTGCTCGCCCACTTGGGAAAAACCCTCACCTACTGCGGCCCCACCGGCGCCGGCCAACTCACCAAGCTCGTAAACCAGATCCTCGTCAGCATCACCAACCTCGCCGTCAGCGAAGCCCTCACTTTCGCCACAAAGTGCGGCCTCGATCCGCAAAAAACCCTCGCCGCGGTCTCCGGCGGCGCAGCCGGCTCCTGGCAACTCTCCAACCTCGGCCCCAAAATGATCGCCGGGGATTTCAAACCCGGCTTCACGATCAAGCTGCAACACAAAGACCTGAGACTTGCCTTGGAAGCCGCCGCGGATTGCGGGCTGGATCTGTCGGCATTGAATCTGGTGCAAGGTTTGTTCGGAGATGCGCTCAATGAAGGCCGCGGCGAGGAGGGGACGCAGGCGCTGTATGCCGTGGTGGGAGAAAAGTCGAAGCCTAGTTAACGACCGGACTCCACATCCTATTACACAATTTTGCGTGGCCTGCCGTCCCCGATCGAAACGACGGCACTATAAGTTTGTCTCGCTCTTTCTCCCGCGAACTCAAATTTCTGGCGCGATGTTGGATTTGGCGATGGGTGTATGCCGCCCGTTAGACATTCTCCGGCGGAGCAACGCTACTGCCGTTAGAGTGGCGCAGAATGCGATTCCCGATGGTTCCGGACTGACAAACGTGACCGAACTTGCCGGAATAGGATGCCCATAGTCGGGACCCGACGGGTAAGTGAGCGTGAGAGTGAAATTGAATCCGTCGGACCCGCTTGCATCAGAGACCCCCGAATTCTGAGTGACATAACTGGCATTAATTCGCGAGGAATCGATGGCCGCCGTGCCCGCAAAAATCGTGCTACCGGAATACACGTCTCCCGAGATGCTAAAGGCGTCGCCCTCGCCAGTGTGGTTCGGGCTTATCACTCCTCCTCCGCCGTAGCTACTTCCGGTTAAATGGTAGCCGGCGATAGGGAGCGAGGGATCGGCGAATGGGTCGTCGGAAGTAAACGTTAAAGTGAAGTGGGTTTCGACGTCAGCTTCGGCCACATCGCCGAAGCTGCTGATATGGGCGGAGTGAACGTCGGAACCTCCCGCCGTCAACATAAATGAACCGTTCGCATCGGAAGCAGCTTGGAAGGATATTGGCACGTAAGAAGCCGACGCGCTGTCGCCGTATTGATCAGTCGCCGAGTTAGGCATTTGCACCGAGGAAAAGTCAACGTTATTTCGGACAACTGTGGTTGAAATGGCTGAGGGGGTGGAAGCAGTGACGACGATGTTTGCGCGGGAGGTCAATGAAATAAAAACACTCGCGGATGCAGCAACAATAACCGCGAGGAATCGAACATTACCGTGCGATGGCATCATCACAATCTCCCTCTTTTGGAACTTTTCGGCAGTACTCGCAACCGTGGGCATTGATGAGCGGTCGACCGAGACCAACGACCACCGTTCCGATGGATTCGAAGCGTATAACCGATCAGGCTCCGCCGCAAGCAAAGATTAGAAATGGGAAGGAAATACAAAAGGGGACGGGACGCACGGGAAGTCGGGATTCAATTCCGGCCACAGCGAGCATGACCAGGACGGGATGAATTTGACGCTCTGGCAGTAACCGGCGGTTGGTCGCGCATGAGCTATTCGCGCCAAAAATCGTTTCCCGCCGGGGACTGCTATGCGATAAACTCCTCCGACTGCCCGCACATCCAGAGATAACCCCGTCCCCTCTTACTTTCCTTGCGATCTGCTATGATCCAGGCTCGCCAAGAATTGTCGTGTCATCCACAAGTTTGAAGGGGCCAACATGATTCCGCGCACGGCAACCGGAAGTGACATCGCCCTTCTCCCGCGCGCCCGGCGGGCCGGCCTTTTCTGCCTGGCAGGTCTTGTCGCCTGCTGGGCGATTCCCGCCAGCGCCGGCAACATCTTTGACGATGACTGGACGCCGCCCAAGCCGGTTGTTCGGCCTCACCCGGCTGACGCGCCGCCGCCTGCCGTCGTGGAGACGCCTGCCCCGGCGACGCCCAAGCCCGACACCGACCCGACGCCACGCACGCCGCCTGCGCCGGATGCCCCTGCGCCGGATACGCCCGCACCCGAGAAGCCGGCGGCGCGGCGGCCGATACCGGGGGCGGCGGAGCAGGCGCACTCCCGTGACCTGCTGAAAGCTGCGTTCGCCAATCAGCTCAAGGACAAATCCGCTGCGGGCCGCAGGAAGCTGGCGGGCGCGCTGCTCGCCGAGGTGCCCAAGGCCACGGACAACCCTTCCGATGAATTCGTGATGCTGGGCGGGGCCATCGAGGCGTCGAAGGAGGCGGGCTCGCTTCATTTGTGTTTTGAAGCCGCGGATGCGATGGCGACGGATTACGACGTGGATGCGCCCGCCATCAAGTTGGACGCGGCGCTCAAGACAAATTTTCGCGGCGACTCCCCCGCCGCGTCGGCCGAAAATGCGAGGTCGGCCATCGAGCTGATCGATGTGCTCCTGGCCGCGGACGATTTTCAATTGGCCTCGAAGATTCTTTCCCTCGCCCGCCCTGCCGCGGCGGGCGACCCGGAAGTAGCGCCGATGATTCAACAACGCGGCAAGCTCATCGACTCGCTCCGCGCCACGCACGATCGCATGGCGATCGTCGCCGAGAAATTGAAATCATCTCCCGACGATCCCGGCGCAAACCTGGCCTACGGAAGTTACCTCTGCTTTAACAAGGGGCAGTGGGAAAGCGGGCTGCCGATGCTCGCCAAGGGCTCGGATGCGAAGCTGAAGGAGTTGGCGGGACTTGAAATCGCCCGGCCCAAATCGGCCGATGAAGTCACTCGATTGGCGGACGGCTGGTGGGATGCCGCGGCAAAACAGCCCGAATCCGTCCGCGGCGAAGTGCTTTGGCACGCCGCTTCTTTTTACGAAACCGCCTTGGATGGCGCGACCGGATTGAAGAAGACTCTCTTGGAACGCCGCATTGCGGACGCGTCGGCGGCACTGGAAAAACAGCGGTCGAACCAGCCCGAGGCCGGCGGCCGCGTCGTGCGCCTTCTGCGGCTGGTCGATCCGGATAAAGACAGCGTCGCGGGCAAGTTCGTCATAAAAAATGGCGAACTCGTCCAACTCGAAGACGGAGAAAATCGGATTGAGATCC
>JAQGHP010000451.1 GCA_028288775.1 Phycisphaerales bacterium
GCAAGCGGGGCGGCTAAACGGTAGAGCTCGAGTGGGGCTTTGGCAGCGCGAAACGCAGCAAATCCGTCACAATCGGTTACCGCGCGTTGGGCTTCGGAGCTTTCGAGGAAGTCGTACTATTGCTGTCTTACAGGAATTACCGCGCGGATCTTATTCCGTCCGTGCGGAGGCCTGTTGCCGCTGGAAGCTCAGCAGCGGCTTGTGGCTGCTCGCAGCGTAGGTGGGCGGTGTCGAAACGCGGCGGAGTTGCATCGCGTCGGGGCTGGTCGCTGACAGGTCGTAGACCCACGACCCGACGGGATGATGGCGGGTGGACGTGGTCGTCACGTGTTCGATGAGCCGCTCGCCGTTAATGTCCCACGTCCCCGATGATTCGTGGCCGAATTCGGGATGATCGACGCCTTGGGCATCAACGGATCGGAGTGTCTCGTGGAAGGTGCCATCCGCTTCGAGCGTGAGGACGGTGGACTGGGTGAACTTTTTGTTGCCGGAAGTCGCGGTCGAAGAGGCGGTCCACGTCCCGGCCAATGTCTGACGGGGGGAGGCATCGGACGCGTGGGCGGCATTTGATCTGAGGGAGATCGCGGAAGGGAGGCCCGGCTGCACCGGCGCAAGCGCCTGGTAGACGGAGCCGGAGTGGCCGCCGGCAGTCGTGGTGTTCGCGTATTGCGAACCGGCGGGAAGCCCCACCGCGGCCAGGAGCCCGCCGCCAAAGATCAACACGAACATGGCAAGCACACCCACCAGCAACCCACCCACCACCCTTCCCGGCCCGCAGGGCCCGTGCTCGACGACGGTGCCGCCTTCGCGGTCCCAGCTCGTGATTCGATCGCCCATCAGTTTGTTGTACGCCACGATGAGCGTGACGAGACTGACGATCGGAATGCCCAGCCCTTCGCCGCGGATCCAGACGCCGGTGGTACGGGAAAGGGCCTGAAAGAAGTTGAGGTTTTCGCCGGTGACGGTTCGGACGCGGACGCCCAGCAGCGCCTTGCCGGGAGTCGTGCCGAGCATTGAAAGCAGCAGCGCCTCGACCACGATCCATCCGACCCACGTGATCCCCAGGCTCAGGAGATGTGCCTCGATCCCCGGCCGCAACCCCATGATGAACGCGAAGCCGACGATAACCGCCGCGAGGCCGAAGGCGATGGAGCGGTCGATCGAGCGCGCGAAATATCGGACCCACGGCCGCGGGCCGGGAGTCTTGGCGCTCATCTGCTCGGCGATCTGGTACATGGAATCGACCTGGGACATTGGCGCGCCCTTCCGCCGATTGCGCCCGGGATGCAACGCGTATGCAGCCGCCCGAGCGGCAATGAAACGAGGTGCAGTGGGCCGAAAATCGGCTTCCGCTATTGCCCGCTATCGGCGCGGAAGATGGATGAGTTAAGCGGACGGCGCGGAATATTCGGCCGGGGCAACAAAATGTGCGGCTCTGTGCGGCGCCTCCCGTGGCACGGGCGGCCCGCCCGTGGCGGCGCTACTCCGCCGCAATAACAGGAAAAACCGCGAAGCCGCGAAGAACGCGAAGACGGACGCGAAGGAATGCAAATAAAGTGATGTCGCCACAGATGAACACAAATCGGAAGCATCCCGGTGACAGGGGCGTCCCGCCCGTACCTGCGTCGATCCGCGTTCATCTGTGGCCTCCCCTCTTCTTCGCGTCTGTCTTCGCGCCCTTCGCGGCTTCGCGGTTTTCCGCACCGCGGTCTCGCTGAGCGACGCGGAGTCCATGTCTTGTCTCGAACGATGAGCCGGTTTGCCTGCCACTGCGGTTCGGCACTACATTCTCCGGCATGACACCTCCGCTCCATTTGTCCTTCTGCGTCGTCACGTCGCTGCTGTTGCTCCTTGCCGCTGGTTGTCAGGGCGGACGCGATCCGAAGATCTATCCTGCGGTCGGGTCGATCGAGCGCCTCGATCCGCGGTTTGACAAACTCGTGCCGCGGGACGCGGTGCTGGAGAAGATCGGCGACGGGCTGATGTGGTGCGAGGGCCCCGTTTGGTTCAATGACGACGGCGGATATCTCCTCTTCTCCGACATCCCGCGCAACCGTATCGACAAATGGAAGGCCGGCGAGATCAGCGTGTTTCTCACGCCCAGCGGGTACACGGACGCCGCACCGCGTGGGGGCGAAATTGGGTCCAACGGGCTTACCCGCGACGCCGAGGGCCGACTCGTTTCCTGCGAGCATGGCGACCGGCGCATCGCCCGCCTCGACTCCGACCATAGCAAAACCACCCTCATCGACCGCTACCGCGGCAAACGCTTCAACAGCCCCAACGACCTCGTCTACAAATCCAACGGCGACCTCTATTTCACCGACCCGATCTACGGCCTCGAATTCCACGAGAAAGACCCGAAACGCGAACTCGATTTCAACGGCGTCTACCGCCTCACTAAAAACGGCAAACTTACCTGCATCATCAGCGACCTCTCCTACCCCAACGGCATCGCCTTTTCGCCGGACGAAAAAACGCTGTACGTCGCGGTCTCCGACCCGAAGCGCGCGGTGTGGATGGCCTACGACGTGCGAGAGGATGGGTCGGTGGTGAACGGGCGGGTCTTCTTCGACGCGACGCCGCTCACGCAGGGGCGCAAGGGCCTGCCGGACGGAATGAAGGTGGACCGTGAAGGAAACATCTTCGGCGCCGGCCCCGGCGGAATTCTCGTTCTCTCGCCCAAGGGCGAGCACCTGGGCACGATCAACACGGGGCAGCCGACGTCAAACTGCGCCTGGGGCGAAGACGGCTCGGTCCTGTACATCACGGCGAACATGAACCTCTGCCGGATCAAGCTAAGCACGAACGGGACGCTGCCGGGGGCGAAGAAGCAGTAGATTGGAAAAACCGCCAAGGCGCCAAGACGCCAAGGGGAACGGGGAGAATGGAACGCAGAGACGCCGAGGCGCAGAGGAAAAACGCAGAGAAAACCAGCGGGCCGAATGCACGATTTCTCTCGAATTGCTGAGCACGTACCAAAATTTTCTCTCTCCCCTCCCTCGGCATCTCTGCGTCTCTGCGTCTCTGCGTTCCATTCTCCCCGTTCGCCCTTGGCGTCTTGGCGCCTTGGCGGTTACTTCTTCTTTCCAATCCGAGCAGCGCTCGGCTGCCACGTGGGCGCCCGTCGCCAGACATACCACGTCGCGACGGAACGGTACGGCTGCCATGGCTCGGCTATTTCCGTGAGTTGTTTTGCCGTCGGGCGCGCGGGCAGATCGTAAATTTCGCGGACGCCTTCGCGCAACCCCAAGTCGTCCACCGGCAGGACGTCGGGCCGGTTCAGGACGAACATGAGGAACATTTCCGCGCTCCACCGCCCGATCCCTTTCACCGCCACGAGCGACTCGATCACCTGTTCGTCCGTCATCCGCGACAGCTTCCGCGTCGGGATGCGGCTCGTGACGAAGTGCTCGGACAGATCGATCAGGTACGCGGCCTTCTGGCGCGACAGCCCGCAGCGACGGAGAATCTCAGGGTCGCGCCGGTGGCTCGCCAAAAACCCCGCCGGCGTCGGTCGGCGGTTGTGGAACTCGTTTCGGAAGCGGCCGAAGAGCACCGTCGCCACCGCGGTCGATATCTGCTGATTGAATATCGCCTTGCACAGCGCGACGAAATAATCCCGCCGGGGCGCGAGCGTGCAGGGGCCTACGCCGCGAATGATCCGGGCGAGTTTGGGGTCGGCCCGGCTCAGTTGCCGGGCGGCGGGTACCCAATCGGGCGGGGCGTCGGGGAGCTCAAACCACATGGCCGAATGATGCGCGGTGCGCGGAGGAACTTCAAACCGTTTGCTTGGCGATTGCCTGCTACGCCGCGCAAATGCGGATCGGACGTGCCCGAAGGCATATGATATGGAGTGCGGACCGCTGCACGCCCGGCGGGGTCTGCCGGACACGATTGCACCGTTTGTTACGGAATTCCTTCCCCGCACGGTTGGCGCACGGTCATGCCTGTCTCTACAATCTATCCCGATATTCCCCATACAGGAGCCTTGTCCATGAAGACGCCGCTGAAACTCAATTCGATCGACCAGGAACACCTTCAGGAGTTGTACGACTCCAGCGGGGTCGCTCGGGACGAACTGCCCTACTCGGCGGAGTTCGATACGATCGTGCAGGGTTTCCAGGACCGCACCTTCAAGAACGCGGACCACGAACAACTCTTCGGCGCGATCCTCAAATACGTCCGCAGCAGCAGCAACGCCGCCAAGGAAGTCCCCGCGGTCGAGCTCAATGAAGAGCAGTTGAAGCAGCTCAAGGTCGTGATTTCGCGGCACGGCTCGGGCGGCAAGATGCTCCCCTACAGCGACCAGTTCAACTCAGCCCATGCCGAATTCAACAAGGTTTCCGGGGCCAGCCTCAGCGATCAGGACTTCTGGCGCTCCCTTCAACGGATGCACGGCACCAAGCGCAAGCCGCCCAAGCGCGTGAAGGTAGCCGCGGCTAAAGCCGACTCCGATGAAGAAGACGGGGAATAGTCTCCTAGATTTCCCATAGGTATTTCCCTAGTATCCCCCGCGAAGACGTTCGGGACCTCGCGCCCCTGGCTGTCGAATCGTGACGGCGGCGGCCGGTTCGTCGCGCCTCCCGACGCCCTTAGTGCAGGAGCTTTCGCCCCATGGCTACCACGTGGAAAGACAAACTTCAGGGTCGCGTCCGTGAGGATTGGTCGCGGGAAATCGATAATTTCGAAGCCCAGATGATGCTGCGCAAGCAGGAGAAGATCGAGGAACGCGTCTTCGCCGAGCAGCGCCTCCGCCGGGGCACCTACGGCCAGCGCTACGACAACGGCCGCCGACATGACGGCATCGCAACCCAGACGCTCCCCTATCCGCCGCTCACCAAAGGCCCCGAAACCGTCTGGGACGCGCCGGGCATGCAGCGCATCAAGATCCCCTTCGGCGGGCTTAACCCCGAGCAAATGCGCGTGCTGGCCGACCTGGCCGAGGAATATTCCGACAGCATCTGCCACATCACCACGCGGCAAGACATTCAGCTTCACTACGTCCACATCGAGGACACGCCCCCGATGTTTCGGCGACTGGCCGCGGTCGGAATCACCACTCGCGAAGCCTGCGGCAACTCCGTCCGCAACGTCACCGCCTGCCCCCTGGCCGGCGTGTGCAACACCGAAACTTTCGACGTCACGCCGTACGCCAACGCCTGCGCGTTTTATCTATTAGGCCACCCGGACACGCAGGACTTCGGCCGCAAGTTCAAGATCGCCTTCTCCGGCTGCAAGCACGAAGCCTGCGGCCTGGTCTCCATCCACGACCTTGGCGGCATCGGTGTGAAACGCACGGTTGACGGCAAGGAACAGCGCGGGTTCGAGCTCTACGTGGGCGGCGGACTGGGCGCGGTGCCGCACCAGGCGAAGCTGATGTTCGAGTTCCTTCCCGAAGAAGATTTACTCCCTGTCTCCCGCGCCATCGGTCGCATCTTCGCCCGATTGGGCGAGAAGAAAAACCGCCAGAAGGCCCGCCTGAAATTCGTCGT
>JAQGHP010000619.1 GCA_028288775.1 Phycisphaerales bacterium
CGCGACGTCGAGGAAGGGGAGGCCCAGCTTCTTTGCCGTGGCACGGGCGGCCCGCCCGTGGTCTTGCATTTCCAACTCCGAAGACACGGGCGGGCCGCCCGTGCCACGGGAGAAGTCCTGTCCCCTCCCCCGGAGTACCGGAGGAGGGAGTAAAAGAGGCGGCGGTGCTCAGCGGCTCCTGCTCCCTCTCCCTCGTACTCGGGGGAGAGGGTTGGGGTGAGGGGCCGGGCGAGGAGGTGCTTTGGCTGGCCGAAGTTTTCGACGTTCCGCCCCTCACCCCTTCCCTCTCCCCCGGGTACGAGGGAGAGGGGGAAAGAGCTTCGCCGCTCTGTGCCTTCTCCCCCATGTTGTACATCCCCATCATCACCATGCGGGCGACCCACAGCGTGATGATGTCGCGGCCGGTCACCAGCACGCTGGTCGGGTAATACCGCTCAAGCTCCGCCGTCCGCTCCGGCCACCCGAGCGTGCTGTGCGGCCAGAGGGCCGAGGAGAACCAGGTGTCGAGGACGTCGGGGTCTTGCCGGAAGCCGTCTTCCTCGAAGTCACGCCCGACTTCATCCGTTCGTGTGCAAATCTGCATCTCATAGTCGCCGGGCTTTAAACCCGCAATCGCGTTCAACCATGTGAAAGTCTCGCCTGATTCCAATCTCAGGAAGCGGATATCAAAGTCCGCTGGACCTTCACCGAACTGCGCTTCCAAGGCGTCCGCCACCATGGCCTGCCCAAGCTTCTTGGCGAGTATTTTCGCGCTCTCCTCTGACTCGACCTTGGTGCGGCGCGTCCACACCGGAATCCGATGCCCCCACCAAAGCTGCCGGCTCACCGGCCAGTCGCGCTTTTCTCCCAGCCACGACAAATACTGCTGCGCATGCCGCTCCGGATAGAACTTGATCTTCCCTTCGCGCACGGCCTGCAGCGCCGGCTCGGCCAGCGGGGCCATTTTCACGAACCATTGATCGCTCAAGTACGGCTCGATCGGCGTTTTGCTTCGGTCGCTGTGGCCGACTTGCGTCTCGTAGGGCTCTTCCTTTTCCAGCAGGCCCGCGGCCTTCAGATCTTCCACCACCTGCTTGCGCGCAGCATCCCGCTTCATCCCGGCGTACTTGCTCCATTCGGGGCGGTCTGCCGTGATCTTGCCGTCGGGCGTGAGGATGTTGATCAGGTCGATCTCATCGGCCTGACCCTTGTGCCGCTGCCAGACGGCGTAGTCGTTGGGGTCGTGCGCGGGGGTCACCTTCACCACGCCGGTGCCAAATTTGGGATCGACGAGGATGTCATCGGCGATGATGGGAATGAGCCGGCCCGTCAGCGGCAGCCGCACGTGCTTGCCGATGGCCCAGTTCCACCGCGGGTCCTCCGAATGGACGGCGACGGAGGTGTCGCCGAGCATGGTTTCGGGCCGCGTCGTGGCGACGGTCATAAACGTGGCACGGGTTTCCAACCCGTGCTGGGTGCGCTCGGATGAGGAAGACTGCGGCTCACCGACTCCCGGCGCACCTTGCACGGGTTGAAAACCCGTGCCACGATCGACATTTCCGTCCTCGATGGGATAGCGGATGTGCCAGAGATTCGTATTTACCGCCTCGTGGTAGATCTCGTCGTCGCTGATGCTGGTTTGCAGGAAGGTGTCCCAGTTGACCAGGCGTTTGCCGCGGTAGATCAGGCCGTCTTTGAAGAGCTTGAAGAAGGTTTCCCGCACGGCGCGGGCGCACATTTCATCGAGCGTGAAGCGCGTGCGGTCCCAGTCGCAGCTCGCGCCCAGGCGCTGGAGCTGTTCGAGGATGCGATCGCCGTACTGCTGCTTCCAGGCCCAGATGCGCTCGACCAGGCCTTCGCGGCCGACGTCGTGGCGCGTCTTGTTTTCCTTTTCCTTGAGCTGCTTTTCCACCACCGCCTGCGTGGCGATCCCCGCGTGGTCGATGCCGGGGATCCAGACCGTGTTGAACCCGCGCATGCGGTGCTGGCGGGTGAGGATGTCCTGCAGCGTCGCGTTGATCGCGTGGCCCAGGTGCAGCGCACCGGTCACATTGGGCGGCGGAATGACGATGCTGTACGGCTCGCCCGGTTTGGCCGGGTCGGCGTGGAAGCATTTCTCTTCCAGCCACACGCGGTAGGCCTGCGTTTCGACGGAAGAGGGATCGTATTTCGACGGAAGCTCGGTGTTCATGTCGGTGGCCCTGCGGCAGCGTTGCTGGGGTCGTTACAAGACGCGCGATTTTTAAGAAACGGGAATCGTACGAAGGCGGGGTTCGCCGGACAATCGCCCGGGAACCCTATCGTACGAAGATGGCGTGGAGAGGGATCATTGCTGCAAATAGTATCGGTCGCCGAATGCCGGGGCAAGCTACAGCTTCATCCGCTTGAACACGAATTCCGGCACCGATTTGATGATCAGCATGATGTAGCGCCAGAAAAAGGGCGTGTAGATTTCCGCGCGGTTCTTGCCCACGGCCTTGAACGCGTCATCCGCGACTTTTTCCGGCGTCGCCACCAGGAACAAGCCCGGCAGCCCCCAGGTCATTGCGGTGTCCACGAAACCGGGCTTGACCGTCAGCACCGTTACGCCGCTCTTGAACAGGCGGTTGCGCAGGCCTTGCAGAAACGCCGTGAGAGCGGCCTTGGCCGAGCCGTAGGCGTAGTTGCTCTGGCGGCCGCGGTCGCCGGCCACGGAGGAGAAGACGCACAGGAACCCGCGTTTCTTTTTCTCGAACTCATTCGCGGCGAGCGTCAGCAGCGAGACGGCGGAGGTGTAATTCGTGTCGATCGCCTTGCGCGCCAGGGCGAAATCGCTCTGCGCGTCCGCCTGCGGGGGCATCCAGCCGTGGAGCATCACCACGCCGGCAAGATCGCCGCCAGCACGGCTGAGGCAGTCGCGCCAAAACGCTTCGTGCGAGTCGAAGTCCAGTGCGTCGAAGCTCACGACTTCCACCCGATGCCCGTAGCGCAGGCGCAAATCCGCGGCGGAGCGGTTGAGGTCTTCGACGTCGCGGCCGGCGAGCAGCACGTCGCTCCCCGCCGACGCCCATCGCTTCGCGACCGCCCGGCCGATGCCTGATGATGCGCCGACGATCAGCACCCACGGGTTGGCGATGTTGGATGACCCGGTTGCGGGGGATTTCAATTCCGGATTGGCGGCTACGAGTGTCATACCCCACCTCCGATCCCCAGCCGTCGCGATTGCGAGGAGCTGAAGCGATTGCGCGGGTCGAGCTTCGCCTTGACGGCGTTGAACTGAGGCAGATTGGGGTACATCGCGTGGAAGCTTTCCCGCGTCATGCACGCGTCTTTCGCGAGGTAGACGCGCCCGCCGTGCTGAAGGACGACGCGGTCGAGGTCTTGCAGGAATGCGATGGTATCGGGCCCGGTATTGGGAAGATCGAGGGCGAGGGTCTGGCCGGGCATGGGGAACGAGAGCAATCCGCCGCTGCCCTTGCCCATCGTCTTGAGGACCGCCAGGAACGAAGCCCGGCGGGAGGCGGAGAGTTTTTCGAGCAGTTCGCGCAGGCAGCGGCTGCCGTCGCCGGGGGCGAAGACGGCCTGGTACTGGAAGAACCCGCGCTTGCCGTAGATGCGGTTCCAGTGCAGCACCGAATCGAGCGGGTAGAAGAACGCGTCGTAATCCACGACGTGCGGGCCGTCTTCGTACTTGCCGTAAAAGTACGAGTTGAACAGCTTCACCGAGAACGGGGACAGCGCAAAACCGGGGAAGTTGATCGGCACCGACTTCTTGCGTTTGGCCCGCAAATGCAGCGGTTTTTCCCGCAGGGCGGGGGGAAGGTCCTTTGCCGTCGCGTGATTGCCTCGGATGAGCACCGAGCGGCCCAGGTCCGGCCCCGCGGCCAGGCAATCGATCCACGCCACGGAATACTGGAACTTCTCATCACCCTGCGCGAACGCGGCGAGCGCCTGATCGAGGTTCGCGGCCCTCTGGTATTCCACCGCGATGTACGCCGACTCGACTTTCGTCAGCCGCAACCGCGCCTGGAGGATGATGCCCGTGAGCCCCATGCCCCCGATCGTCGCCCAAAAGGCGTCCGTATTTTCCTCGCGCGAGCAGCGGAGCGTTTCGCCCGAGGCGGTCATCAGATCGAAGCTCTCGACGAACTCGGCGATGGAACCGTCGCGGTGATGATTTTTCCCATGAACGTCCGCGGCGATCGCGCCGCCGACGGTGACGTATTTGGTCCCCGGCGTAACGGGCGGAAAAAACCCGCGCGGGAGGAACGCTTCGAGGATGTCTTCCAGCGTCGCCCCCGCCTCGCAATCCAGCACGCCGGTCTCGGGGTTGAAGTCGAGAAAACGGCAGAGGCGGGTGTCGAGCAGAACGCTGCCCCCTTCGTTGAGGGCGGCGTCGCCGTAGCTTCGCCCCAGCCCGCGCGCCAGCAGCGTGCCCGCCGGGGCGTCGAGCGCGACCGCCCGGACCTCGGACATTTTCTCCGGCCGGTAGACTTTGGCCGCCTGGCTGGGGAAGTTGCCCCAGCCGGAGATTTCCATCAGACGAGAACGCGCCATGGAGTCACATCCTTAACCAACAAGTCGCCAGCCCCCGAGGGGCGAAACGCCTCAGCCCACGGCGCGAGCCAAGGGTATCTACACAACTACGTCGCCGCCATCCGGGGCGGCGGCAGGAGGTTGGGAAACATCGCCTCCGTCAGGCGGCGCAGGTCGTCGATGTCGTACTCCTGCAGGATC
>JAQGHP010000622.1 GCA_028288775.1 Phycisphaerales bacterium
AGGCGGCCGCGGCATGGGCGGCGGCCGCGGGGGCTTCGGCACCATCATCGACGCCGGCTCGGTCCTGATGGCCCTAACGCCCAGCTCCGAGCTGATCGTCTTCGCCCCCGATGACCAGCACTTCACCGAGCGCGCGAAAATCAAGGTCGCTGATTCGCCCACGCACGCGTACCCGGTCGTTTCCGGCGATCGCGTGTTCATCAAGGACAAGGATTCGGTCACGCTATGGACGATTCAAAGCGCCGCCGGGGCGGCTACGCAAAAACCGTGAAAGATCATGACCCATGAACTATCGGATCAAATTCAAGCGATCCCATGGCGCGAGCGGAAGACGGCATCGGGTGACGCGCGCGATGTTCCACAAGCGTTGAAAGACCTCTCGTCAGAGGACCAGACAAAACGCGATCTTGCTTATTGGAAGCTTGACAATCACGTGGTGCTTCAGGGGGACCTCTATGAGGCAGCAAGGGATGTCGTCCCATTCCTCATCGAAATGCTTCGCGCGCGAGAGCCATTCGGACGCGATCTCATATACGACGTTCTCTTTGAAATCGCGAATGGTTACGCGCCTGATGTCGTCCAATGGCGTGACCCGTCCGGTCGCGACGTACCCCTTAGAATTGCATGTTATAGCGCGTTGTCCGAAGGAATCGAAGTTTTTAAGAGAGATGCCAATGATTCAGATCCCACAGTAAGGCGCGCGTCGACGTGCCTGCTTGATCGATTGGGTGTGCAAGAGGATGGGGATCATGATATGCGATGAGGAGTAATACAGTACGGACCGGGCCACGAATGGCACAAAGGAACTAGAATTCATTCGTGTCCATTCGCGGCTCGCTCCCCCGGAAACACTTCGCGCAGATCGATCAGTTGATCGTCCGGCTATGCTCCTCAAGCCGTTGGACGAGTTCCGGCGCTTCTTCTTCGCGTTCACCTACGGAGCTGGTCCAGATCAGGGTTTCGTTTTTCGACACGGCACGTTCGATCCGGCGGCAAGCGCTAATGACCGTGCTGTGGTTGCGCTTGCCCATCCGTGAGCCGATCTCGGGAAAGCTTAGCTTCGCGGTCTTGCGGACGAGGAACATCGCAATGCTGCGGGCCAGGCTGATGGTGCGCTGGCGGCGGCCGGACATGAGGTCCTTCAGCTCCAAGCCGAAGTAATTGCACACCGCCTGCAAAACGTTTTCAGGGCGGACGGGGGCGACGTGCTGGCGATCCAAGTCGCCCAGCGCGGCTTGCGCCGTTTCTACATCTGCAGGGCGGCCGGTCAGTCGGACGTGGGCGCCGATCCTTGTGATCGCGCCTTCGAGCTCGCGCACGTTTTGCGTTACTCGCCGGGCCACCCAGGCGATGACTTCCTCGGCCAATTGCAGGCCCAGGCGGTCGGCCAGGGCGCGGAGGATCTGGCAGCGGGTAGCGTAGTTGGCCGGGTCGATTCGCACGACCATGCCGCTGACGAAGCGGTTGACGAGCGATTCGCCGAATTCCTCGATGAGCTTGGGATGGTTGTCGCTGGCCATGACGACCTGCTTGCCCATCGCCTCGATCGCATTGAAGGTGTGGAGAAATTCCTCCTGTGTCGCCTTCTTGCCGCCCAGGAAATGCACGTCGTCGATGACGAGCAGGTCGAGGTCGCGCATCTTCCGCCGGAAGACATCGAGCTTGTTGGCGCGGAGCGAGGTGAGGAACTCGTTGGTGAACTCCTCGCCCGTCAGGTACATCCAGCGCTTGGTCGGGTGGTGCTCGATAAACTTGCGGCAGATCCCCTGGAGCAGGTGCGTCTTGCCCAGGCCGCACTGGCCGTGAATGAACAACGGGTTGTACTGCGAGCCGGGGAACTCCGCGACGTAGCAGGCGGTATTGAAGGCGAGCTGGTTACTCGGCCCGACGACGTAGCTTTGCAGGTCGTGGCGGAGACGTGGCCGCGCAGTCAGCCCATGGGTTGGCGGCGGTTCGATCCTGGGCGCGGGCTTCAGTCGGCCCGTTGGGACGATCGCCACCGCGCGAGTGACGGCGGTGTCCTCGACGCGGACCGTCCGCCGCACGACTGGGCGGCCGGCAACTTGTGTTGCGACTCCGCCATCGCCGGCGGTCTTCGCGTCGGGGCGGGGGGTGTCGGTCTCGAAGAGTTCGGGCACGACGCTGAAGCGCACCTGGAGCGGTCCGCCGAGCACTTCGTGGGCCGCTTCCTGGATCGGGCGGGTGAAGTTCTTTCCGATCCACTCACTGATGAAGTCATTGGGGACGGCGATTTCCAGGCCGTCCTGCCGCAGATCCAGACGGGTTGAATTGTTAAACCAAACGTGAAACCTTTGTTGCCCTACGCGTTGCGCGATGGCATCGGCCAGGCGCGCAAGCTGTAGATCGTTAGCGCTGACGCAGCTCACGACGTACTCCTTCCAAGCATGCTTGTCAGTCAGCCCGCGCCGTTTCCGCCAGTAGCGGGAACAATGCGGGCGTAATGCCGCGAGGGCCTCTCGATCCCTGTGCCCGAGAGAAGCCAACGAAGCCCCATACCGCTGATCGCACCGGGCTTCGTCGCCCGCGCGAGTTCATTGCATGCAGCGGCCTAGGCATCCTGCCTGGAATTTACCGTCCGTGGAGTCGCGTCCTGAGGATGTGTGTGAACCGGATCACCGAGAAAAGATTTTCTACCTTGCCCTGTTTTCACCGCGGCCGAACCTGCCCTTGCCGCAGCTTCCCTTACCCGATCCTTTACCATCCCTGAACAACAGGGAGGAATCTAATCGTGGGCGCTGATACTGACAAGCACGACTTTATCGGATTTCCGATTCACATCGTCGCAACCATCGGTCCGACCGGGGGTGGGCGATGAAAAAAAAACTTCATCAACCTCTTGTCCACAAAATTATCAGACGCGTGGACGGTGTGTGGACAAGAGGGAGTTGCTGGTTGCTGGTTGTTGGCGAAGGAGGCTAAGGGGAGTGGGCCACTGTTGGCGACGAAGATCATCACAGCCTCTTTCCTGACCGGCCAACCGACAACTGGCACCCTCCTTTTTCCTTCACCAGCAACGAGCAATCAGCAACTATTGCGCAATCTTCCTCATCATCGCGATTTTGCTGCCCAGGCGGGCGAGGCCGAAGCGGTAGTAAAGCTTGAGGGCAGGGGCGTTGCCGGCGTCTACTGCCAACGAGAGGCGCTGCAGCGGCATCTGGGAGATGTTCGCGAAAGCTTGCCGCATGAGCGCGTCGCCCAGGCCGCGGCCGCGCGCGCGGGGGACGAGGCCGAGGTAGACCAGCTCCGCCGTGTCGCTGCGGGGCAGGCGGCTCAGGAGCAGCACGCCCAGCGGCACGTCGATTCCCGAGCCGTCACGCTCGCACAGGAGCATCCACCACTGCGGGTCGAACTCCCCGCTGGCCTTATGGCCTGCGATGATGTCGTCGATGCTCCGCACGCCGTTGAGGCCCGGGCAGTCGAGGCTGTCCTGGTAACTGGCCGCGATGGCGGAGGCGAATAAATCGTGGGTGCCGGTGGAGTAGCTGATCCACGACAGTGAGCCGGGCAGCGGCGGCGCGGCGGCAGCCCGCCGCACGGGGCCGTGGAGGTAGATCAATTCCGCCATGCGGGCGAACCCGTGGCTCAGGAACAGCCGCTCGCCCGCGTTATCGGCCGGGTCGAGGAGCACCTGCGCGAGCTGCACATTGCGTCCCGTGTAGTGCGCGCAGACGGCATCAACCAACATTCCCGCGGCGGATTCGCCCGCGCCGGTGGGGCGGGTGGGGGGAACTAGCAGCAGCATCGTCCGTCCGGCACTCAGGATCGGCAGCAGCGCCCACGCCATGCGTCCGCTCTGCTCCGCGACCCACGCGTCGTTTACTTCGATGTTGCGCTCGCGGGCGAAGGAGAGGAAGTCGTGGACCTGCCCGTCCTCGGCGGGCTGGCCGGCGGAGGCGAGGATCAGCCGCATCGCGCCGTGAATTTCCTCGGGCCGCGCCAGCCGGCAGTGGACCGGCGCGGCGCCGGAATCCCCGGCGTCCCTTCGAAGAAAATTTGACAGGGACCTCACGCCATTTAAGATTAGCGTGTCTGACAATCCGGGGCAAAGTGCAATTCGCGCAATGCCCCGCCGTGCGTCGAGAATTTCTGCACGGTCGCGTCGTTGAGGCGCGGGCCGCAAGCCGCATCGCACTACACCCGCGGAGGTTCACCCGATGAAGATGAGGCACCTGCTTCGACCGACCGGCGCAGTCGCCGCGTTGCTGATGGGCATCGTTTTCCTTTCACTTGTTGCCGGGCCGGCGTGGGCGAAAAAGTACCCCGAGCCCAGCATCCTCCCGCCCGACCAGCAGACGCCCAAGACCTGGCAACTGAAGTTCCGCCACGGCGCGCCCAAGCGCATCGCCGTCGCGGTTACGGGGCAGAAGACGCCCACGGCCTACTGGTACATGACCTACACGGTGGTGAACGAGAGCGGGGAAGAGCAGACGTTTCTCCCGCAGTTCGACATGGTGACCCAGGACGGCAAGATCCGCCGCAGTGACCAGAACGTGTCGATCGAAGTTTTCCAGGCGATCAAGAAGCGCGAGTCCAACGCCCTGCTCAAGAGCGCCACGGAGATTTCCGGCCGCCTGCACCAGGGCGAAGACCAGGCCGAGGACGGCGTCGCCATCTGGGAAGAGCCGATGGCCCGCATGGGCGGCTTTAGCATCTACGTCGGCGGCCTCAGCGGCGAGTTCGTTGAGATGAAGGGCGACGACGACAAGCCCATGCTCGACGGCGACAAGAAGCCAATCATCCTCCGCAAGACCCTCGAGCTCAATTACGTCGTCTGGGGCGACGAAATCAAGCCCGAGCAGGACGACGTCCACGACAAGCCGGAGCGGTGGATCATGCGATAAGGGGGGATTTGCGAATGCCGATTTGCGATTTTGGAACGCAAACCGACGTTTGTAGCCGATCCCCTTGAGTCCTGATGACGTATTACGTATACTTCCCGCCCCGCTCGAAAGGGCGGGGTTTGTATTTTGCGCCGCTCGCCGCTTGGCGTTCCAATCGCAAATCGCAAATCGGCAATCGCAAATAGAATTGAGGATTCGTCATGGCACATAAGAAGGGTCAAGGCAGCACGAAGAACGGGCGCGACAGCAACGCCCAGTACCGCGGCGTGAAGGCGTGGGGCGGGCAGTTCGTCCAAGCCGGTTCGATCATCATCCGCCAGTGCGGCACCAAGTTCCAGCCCGGCTTCAATGTCGGCTTGGGCACCGACTACACGATCTTCGCCCTGAAAGATGGCACGGTCGAGTTCCAGGGCCGCAAGGTACACATTCGCGTGTAGTTGTGGAAAGAAGCCAGTAGCCAGAAGCCAGGAGCCAGAATGGTTCCGGCCGGCTATGAAAGATTATGGAAGGGCGGAGCCGGTCCAAACGGTTCCGCCCTTCGTCTTTCTTCTGGCTCCTGGCTTCTGGCTCCTTCCCGTATTCCCCCTCCTACTATCCCAAGCTATGTTCATTGACGAAGCAAAAATCCACGTGAAAGCCGGTGACGGCGGCATGGGGTGCGTCTCCTTCCGCCGCGAAAAGTACGTCCCCAAGGGCGGGCCCGACGGCGGCGATGGGGGCGACGGCGGGTCGGTCATTCTCGTAGCCGATGCCAGCAAGGACACGCTGTTGGATTTCTCCGGCAAGCACCACTGGAAGGCCGGCCGCGGGTTGCAGGGGATGGGCAAGAAAATGTACGGCCTGAGCGGCGACGATCTTATCGTCGCCGTTCCCCCCGGCACGCTCGTCTACGATGCCGAGCATGACCTGCGCCTGGCCGACCTCAATGTCCCGGGCAAGCGCATCGTCGTCGCCCGCGGCGGCAAGGGGGGCAGGGGCAACTGGCACTTCCGCTCCTCCACCAATCAAGCCCCGCGCTACGCGGAGCCCGGCACCGAAGGGCAGGAGCGGAACCTGCGCCTGGAGCTCAAGCTGATTGCCGACATCGGCCTGGTCGGCATGCCCAACGCCGGCAAGAGCACGCTGCTCCGCGCCGTCTCCGCCGCCCGGCCCAAGGTGGCCGATTATCCGTTCACCACGCTCGAGCCGATCCTGGGACTCGTGGAATTGGTGGGCGATCGGCGGATGGTGGTTGCCGACATCCCCGGCCTCATCGAAGGCGCCCAGCACGGCGCGGGCCTGGGGCACGCATTCCTCAAGCACATCGAGCGGACGAAGATCATCGTCCACCTGCTCGACCTCTATCCCCCGGATGGCTCCAGCCCCGCCGACAACTACCGCACCATCCGCAAGGAACTGGAGGCGTTCAGCCCGGCGCTGGCTCAGAAGCGGGAAGTGATCGCGGCGAACAAGACCGATCTTTCGGTGGACAGCGACGCCCTGGACCAGCTCCGCAACGATCTGCCCGGCAAGACGATCTTCCCCATCTCCGGCGCAACCCGCCAGGGGACCGAGCCGCTGCTCGAGCAGCTCTGGCAGGTGGTTCGGGAAGAGCGCAACCGCGATGAGTTCGAGGAAATGCCCGAATCGCCTGTCTGACGCATGATGCCGGCACTGCTGGTGTAACACGGATGTGTGGCGTTTCCCTGGGTGGGGCAGACATTCTTGTCTTTCTCGGGTCGGGGAGTGGAGGCATTCCGTTCCGCGAATTCCTCAACCGCGTTATCATCATTCCATGGCCTGGCCCAGTTCATTACCCGTGGCGTTGAAGGAGTGGGCGACGGTGTGCGCGGCGTTGGAAAGCGGCCGGCAAGTGCTGCTGCTCCGCAAAGGCGGGATCTACGAATCGGCGGGGGAATTCGAGCTGGAGAACCGCGAGTTTCTCCTTTTTCCCACCTACCTCCATCAGAATCTGAAGATGCTCAAGGACGAAGCCCACGCCGGGTTCGAGCCGCGCACCGCCGAGCCGGACGTGGTGCGGCTGAGCAGTGCAGGCGTGGTGACCGACATCATCCAGCTCGCCTCGCGCAAGCAGATGGACGCGCTGGACGCGGAACACATCTGGACGCCGCCGTTGATTGACATGCGGTTCAACTATCGCCCGGAAAATCCGCTTTATCTGCTGCTGGTGCGGGCGTACGCGCTGCACGAGCCCGTGACCATTTCCAACACCCCGGCGTACGCCGGTTGCAAGAGCTGGGTGCCGCTGGACGAGCCGGTCGCGACCGGCGACGCGCTGCCGGTGCTGGATGATGTGAAATATGAATTCCGCAGGAAGGCGATTTTGGAACGATTGGCAGGCGCGTAGCAAATGTGCGGGGCTTGAGTTTTCCGTGGCACGGGCGGCCCGCCCGTGGCGGCGGTATTCCGCCGCATTGGCATGTACTCATGACAAAATAGCTAGAGCGAAGCGACGCTTTGCTCCCCCGCCCAAGAGGTCGCGGCGGTAGGGCTGATTTGATTTGTCCAATGTAGGGTGGGTGTACTCGCCCACCGTCCCCCTCAACGCAATCGCGTGAACAGACGGTGGGCGAGTACACCCACCCTACAAGGTTGAACGTAGCACACGGACCATTTTTCAGTTGAATTCGGAGCCGGGTCATGCCGGCCCGGTCGCAGCGAAGCTCCGTTTCGGGCCTTCGGCCCGACCGGGGCGGCACGCCCCGGCTCTGAAAACTCACCGAGCATTCGAATCAGTCGGACTACCACTGCTACGGAACGATCGACTTCTCCCCACCCTCCGTGCGCGCAACGCTCGGCCGTGCCACCGCGGCGGCGACACTTGCCGACTGCAACTCACCCAACAAACGGTTGACCGTCTGCTCGTCGACATGGGCGGTGATCGTCCCTTCCATGTGCGAGGCGCCGACCGGGTCGGTCAGGGTGCCGTGGTTCTCGGCGGGCTTGAGGCTCGAGCGGCGGATGGTGAGCGTCGCGCCGTCGCTGTTGCTGGCGAGGGCCACGAATGCCGTGCCCGAATATTCCAGCACGTCATGCGGCTGCGAGCCGATCACGTACCACTTGATCGCGGCGTTCGAGGTGACGGCCTTCATCTCCCGGGCGGCCGTCCAGAGCACCTGAATGTGCATGACCTGCTTCACCGGCGCGGTGACGGTCTCGCCCCGCATCGCCTCCTCGGCGGCGCGGTCTACCAGCACCACATCCACGTTGCCGCCGTCACAGCGGCTGCAAAACGCCTGCGTGAAAGGCTGCGTGTACGCCTGCCGATGGTCGTCCGACGTGACGGTGAGATTGGCCTGCGACCGGCACCCGCCGCCGACTGTCGCCAGCAAGGCAATGGCGGGCAGAAGCAGGGCCACGGGACGGAGGCGGACAGAGAAAATCCTGGACATCAAAGGAGTTTCCTTTCGTCGATCAAAGCGTTCAATCAATTGGGGGAAGCGATCCCGAATCACCCGAGCCCCAGCAGCCCCAGCGTGTCGCGCTCGACGATGCCCCGGAGGGCCTCGCGAGGGACCAGCGGCAGGTTCGTTCCCTGCGCCAACTGGTTGATGCTGTAGAGCGCCTCGATGCAATCGCTGGCGCTGGTGTACGGGAAATCGCTGCCGAACAGCAGCTTGTCGATCACCCCGTGCTGGTGCGCGAGCACCAGGGCGTTATACGCCTGCCACGGGCGGCCCAGCATTCCGCTCACGTCCGCGAAGACGTTGGCGTGCTTGCCCAACATGCAAATCGTCTCATCCACCCAGGGCTGCCCCAGCTGCGCGACGATCATCCGCAACTGCGGAAACGTCCGGGCCACCTCGTCAAACAGGTAGGGCCGGCCGTATTCAAGTTTGCTTTGCTCGGTGAACTGCCCGCTGGGGTGAACCAGGATCGGCATCCCCAGCCGCTCGCACTCGGCGTACACCGCCATCGCGCGGGAATCGGTCGGGTGAAAGTCCTGATTGGCGGGGGAAACGGTCACGCCGCGGAGGTGAAGCACTTCCTTGGCAGTCACCACCTCGGCGGCGGCGTTCTTTTCGGTGGGGTCGATGCCGGCAAACCCGATCAACTTCTGCGGGAAGCGGCTCACGTACTCGGCGACAAAATGATTGGGGATTTCCGCCTGGAGATAGCGGCTCTTAAAGCCCAGCACGATCGACTTATCGACGGTGCCGCTCTGCGCGCCGCTCTCGGCCCAGTGATGGTCGGCATCGGCAGCCGGGAGCGCACGCCAAACCCCCTTGGGTCCGCTGACCCGGGGCAGGCGCTTGCGGCCGCTCCGTGGGGAGTTGCCCAAATCCAGTTGCCCGAGTTGCTCGGGCGACTGCCAGATGTGCGTGTGTACGTCAACGATCATAGGTGCTCAGTCTCGGGGCCGGAATCACTCGGGCCTCGCCCTAGCTGCCTGTCCTCCGGTGACGGTAGAAACACGATCCCTCGACCAACGACAGCGAGCTAGTCTAGAGATTTTCTCCGTCCGGTCAAAAATCTTTACTTCTGGCGGACCGTGGGTAGCCCACATGAGTTATCGGACCCTGGGCGACTGGCGCTACAGAAAAAACGTAAGCCACGAATAAATCGCGGCTTACGGTTCCAGAATCCAATCGAAGGGACCATGCCGGGATCGCACCCGGCCATAGGCCCCGCTACCGCTATTTCTTGTCACGCTTGCGTCTGCGGAGCTCGGCATCCACGAAAGGATCGAGCTCGCCGCGATCCAAAACGCTCTCCACGTCGCTGGTTTCCACGCCCGTGCGTACGTCTTTTACCCGCCGGTCGTCGAGCACATAGTTGCGGATCTGGCTGCCGAAGGTGTTGGCCTTCATATCGCCGACGGCTTCGCGCAGCTCGGCATCCCGCTTGGCTTGCTCCAATGCTTCGAGCTTGCTCTGGAGGATGGCTAGGGCCAGCCGTTTGTTCTGTTGCTGGCTGCGCTCGACCGAGCACGTCACGGCGATTCCCGTCGGCTTGTGGACGATGCGGACTGCCGTGGCAACCTTGTTCACGTTCTGCCCGCCCGGCCCCGCCGCCCGGACGAAGGCGACGATTTCGAGATCCCCCTCGGGGATTTCCAGTTCCTTGGCCGCGTCGAATTCCGGCACCACGGTCACCGCCGCGAAGCTCGTTTGCCGCTTGCCTTGCGCGTTAAACGGGCTGGGCCGCACGAGCCGATGCACGCCCGCCTCCGCCCGCAAGTATCCAAAGGCGTAGGGGCCTTTCACGTGCAGTGTCACGTTCTTGATGCCCGCCTGCTCGCCCCATTGGCGGTCCACCTCGCTGACGTCCCACCCGCGCTTGGGGAAGTAGTAGAGGTACATGCGCAGCAGCATCTCCGACCAGTCCTGCGCCTCGGTCCCGCCCGCCCCGGCCTGAATGGTAAAGAAGCAGTTCCGCGGATCATTAGGCCCATCCAGCAGCGCCTGCAGCTCGACCTTGTCCCCCTTCGCCTCCAGGTCGGCAAGCGTGCGGTGTGCCTCGGCAATGGTCTCCGCGTCCCCCGCCTCGGTGCCCAGGTCGTACATCGCCTTGGCATCGTCGAGCCCGCGCAGCAGATCGTCCACCGGGTCGATGACGGCCTTTAAAGCCTTCATCTCCCCGACCACGGCCTGAGCCGTCTCCTGGTGATCCCAGAACCCCGGCTCACCCATCTTGGCTTCGAGCTCTTGTCGTCGCTTCTGTTTGGTGGGTAAGTCAAAGAGAGTCCCGGATCGCAATGATCCGGGATGAGAGGTTTTCGATCGCTTGCGGCAGATTATCGTGAATCATAATGACTCATACGTACCACAAACCCCCCCGACGAGAAAGCCCGCGCCTTCCCCGCAAGCAATTGGCCCCCGACATCGAGCTACTGCTTCTCGCGCGGCCAAAGCCCATGCGAACTCTATTGTTTAGCCGCCCCGCTTGCGGGGCGCTTCTGGGAGCGCTCCGAAAAGCGCCCCGCAAGCGGGCCGGCTAAACAATGATTCGGCCCGCATGGGCTTTTGGCCGCGCGAAGAGGGAGACGGGATGATCGATCCTATCAATCACCCGTGACCGACCCCCCGCGCCGGACCCCGATTCCGCTTCAAAAACGAGGCTCGTGACCGATTCTGACCGATTTTGACCGATTTAAAGGCACTTTTTCTAACAGATTTGATAAATTAAATATGAAGCACCATAAAATCAAATCGTAAATGGGATAAATTATACAAACTGCTTATTTATAAGGCTTTACGGCAAGCGTGCCGACCACGATTTCCGTGGCTGGGCGATCACCGTCATCCGCGCCCCTCAACCCGCGGTCGCCGAAGTACACGACGCCACCCTCGGCGACGACCGCACCTCAAAGAACATGAAGTTCGTCATGCCCTCGCCCAGGCCAACGTCCGCCGCACGGTCGCCAGGAACGCCAGCGGCTACGGAACGGAGATGGACCGATTCAATCGCACCACCTTCGACCCGATCGAAACCGACGCCGTTCGCATCAATGCAACTGCAACCCGGTTGGTCCGCCGGGATCCTGGAATGGAAGGTCGATTAGCCGCCGGCCCCGCATTTCCCCGCGGCTCCGTCCCGCTTTGTCCGTCTGGCGAGGGGAACGGGTAAGTTGCCGAAGTTCTGGAAAAAGGTGTGGCGAACTTTTATAGCCCGGCGGCTCCGCCGCCGGTATGTTCTTAATCTGACCGCGCCTTCCCCATAATCTGCATCGGACTCCGCTCTTTCCCAAGTTCAAACAGAAGTGCCGGCTTGCTAAAACATGCGATGCGGGGTAAGACTCGCCACGCCACCGTTCGATGCCATCGAGGGGCCGTTGTTGGCCGCATTTCAATTTAACCGGGGAATCCCGATGAAATACATGATCAGCTGGTTCGAGCGCCCGCAGGGTTCGCCCATCGAGTACGAGAATGCCCAGAAGCGAATCCTCGAGGTATTTGGACAATGGAAAGCGCCGGCCAATTTCAAGATCGAGTTCTTCGTGATCCGGGTCGGCGAGTGGGGCGGGCATATGCTGATGGAATGCGACGACCCCGTGACCATCCATAAATTCTGTTCGATGCTTCCCGCCTTCGTTTTCCAGGTGCATCCCGTGATTAAGGTCGAGGAGGCCGTTCGCGGCGAACTCGAGGTAATCACCTGGCGGGATGGACTCAAAGGCAAGTAATTCGGGCGGGCAGCGCGTGGGTTTTCCCCCTCTCCGTCTGATGGCCAGGAGCGAGTGGAGCGTCCTTTCCTTCGAAGAAGGTGGGCCTGCCCGGCGACCCATATAGCCAAAATATTGCTTTATCGGAGCGCGATGCAGCCAGGCCCGCGTTATTCGCTGCGGCCGCAGTGTTCTTCCAGCCATGCGGTTAGTTTCTTGAAATCCAGCGGCTTGTGGAAGACCGCATCGGGTTTGCCGGGGGAGGATTCGATCATGGTTTGCCAGTCGATCGCGCCGGTCGCCAGGGCGACGCGGATCGGCAGATTATTTCGGCGGATGTGGGAGAGGACCGTGCTGCCGTTGCCGTCGGGGAGCATCAGGTCCAGGATCAGGCAGGCGGGGCCTTGCTCCAATGCGCCCATGGCCTCGGCGACGTTGGTGGCGGGGACGGGGTCGAAGCCGGTGATCCGCAG
>JAQGHP010000632.1 GCA_028288775.1 Phycisphaerales bacterium
AGCACTCGACCAGATGGTTGAGACAATGGAAGCGGCAGTCGAGCCGGCCGCCCCCCTTCCCATCCCCGCCGAGCAAAAGCCCGTCGCGCCAAAACCCAAACCGCTCTCGAACGCCCCACTGGCCCCCGCCCCCGCGCCCACCAAATCAGACGACCAGGCGTTCGCCCTCAAAGCCGAAGATTTCTACCCCACGGAACTCAAGGGCCGCCCCCGCCACGAGAGTTAGTCCGACCCAACCCTCATACGCGCAGAAAGATCCTCCGCCGATACATCCACAAAAGGATCAACCATTCCGTCAGCAGGATCGCCGCCCCCAGCAACAATGGCTGGTACGCCTCCCCCGCGGACAGGAACACCTTTTTCCCCAAATGTCGCGGCAGCGCGTCGTGGATGAACCCCTCGATCAAATGCGCGATCAGGTACGCCGCGATCGAATTCATCCCCACCACGGTCAGCCAAAACGCCCACAGCCGTAGGCCGATCCAGTCCATGACCAGGTAGAAAACCGCCAGAAACAGCAGGGCCCATCCGCCGCTGAAGAGCACCCAGCTTGGCGTCCAGATTCGCTTCACCACCGGGCAGATTCCCGCCGCCCCGATCAGCCAGCCCAGGCCCAGGCCGATGATTGCCCCGGCCAACAGCAGAAGGACCTTTTTCGCTTGCGATCGATCGCTGCGCAATACGCCGCCGGCCAGGAGGCCCAGGATCATCGTGCCCAGGGTGGGGATGAAGCTAAGCGTCGCATATCCGCCGCCGTTGTTCTTGAAAGGATTCTCGCGCGGGAAGAGGTTAAGGAACCGGGTGTCGAATGCCCAGGCGAGATTCGTGTTCTTGCTCCAGTGCGCCGCGAATCCGTGAAGCTGCCCGACCTGCCCGGGATGAACCCCGGCCATTTTCCAATCAAAGCTCGGTCCCGGCAGCGGATACGCCGCGAATGCCAGCCAATAGCCGACCAGTATGATCCCCAGCGCCGCCCACTGCACCCGCGTGGATGCGAGCCCCAGCAAATACAAGATGCCGTATCCCAGGCCGATCTGCGTGAGCGTGTCTTCAAACGTCCAATTTGTCTGGCGTGAATGGGTAGACCGGAGAAACACCCCGAGCAATATCAGCACCAGCGCCCGCCAAAACGCGTGCAACGTCCGCCGCCATTGCGGCTGTCCCTCGCCCGCCCGCCGGGCCAGCGAGAACGGCAGCGCCACGCCCACTAAAAACGAAAACGAAGGCTGGATCAAATCATGCAGCGAGCACCCGATCCACGCCACATGATCCTGATGATGCGCCAAAAACGCCCAGAACCTGCTCGCGGGAAGCGCCTCATGAAGATGCCCGAACCTCAACACCTCCCCCATCATCAGCAACATCACCAGCCCCCGATACGCATCGATCGACGCCACCCGCGCCGAAGATTTCCCCCGCGCAACGCTCGGAGCAACCGCAGACTCGGAGGCAGGCAAAGCAACAGTCACAAAGGCTCCCTCGTTGAGGAACAAGCCGCGTCAGGAAAGGATGCCTCCAGAATAATGTCCGCATGGCCGCGGGTACAGCGCCGCCCGCAGCTGGAAGAGCTCGCGAAGGCGCGAAGGAAATGTAGGAGTGGTGTCGCCACAGATGAACACGGATGAACACAGATGGCTGGCGGTTGCCGTGGCATGGGCGGCCCGCCCATGTCTTCCGTTTTTGAATTCAATCGTCGAAACCACAAAGACCACCGAAGCCACAAAGAAAAACGCGTACGGTGGGTGTACTCGCCCACCGAGTTTTATCGACCCGCCGGGCGAATCCGGCGGCGGGCGAGTACACCCACCCTACAACTCTACCGTGACACAGGCGTCCCGCCCGTGCCTGGTGCGTACGAATTTCCAAAGCGCTTGGCAATAGAATTTTCCTGAAACGCCGCACGCACCGAGCATGGGCGGGACGCCCATGTCACGGGACACCCGTCCTCATCCATGTCCATCCGTGTTCATCTGTGGCGACACCTCCCCGCATTTTTTCGCGGTTCTCTTCGCCACGCGCAACATCACCACGGCAGCCGTTCGCCCATGTGGAAATACCCACCCGTCGGCCCGTCCTCCGCCAACGTCGCCAGCGCCACGGCGGTCTTCGCCCCGTCCGGAATCTCCATCGGCGCCGCCGACGAACCCATGTCCGTCTTCACCCAGCCCGGATGCGCCGAATTCACCTTCACCTTCGTCCCCTTCAACTCATACGCGAGATGAACCGTGAACATGTTCAGCGCCGCCTTCGACGCGTTGTACCCCAGCGGCTTGGTGTTGTAGATCATCGACTTCGGATCGCTGTGCAGCGCCAACGAACCCAGAATGCTCGACTGATTCACGATCCGCCCGGCGGGGCTCGCCTTCAGCAACGGCAGCAGCACCTGCGCGATCGACACCGGCCCGATGAAGTTCGCCTCGAACGTCTTGCGCAGCCGGTCGGGCGTGATCGTCCCCGCGGTCGAACTCGCCCAGCCCGCCGGGTCTTCTCCGTCGAAATCGAAGTTCACCCCCGCGTTGTTCACGAGGATGTCCAGCCGCCCATAGTTCTTCTGGAAAAAGCCCGGCAGCGCGGCGATGTCCCCGGCGTTCGTCACGTCCAGCTTCACCGCGCGGGCGTCGAGGCCTTCGGCCTTCAGCTTCCCCGCCGCGGCTTCGCCGTTCTTGGTGTCGCGCGATCCGATGACGACGCGCACGCCCTGTTTCCCGAGCTGCCTGGCGATCTCGAGGCCCAGCCCCTTGTTCCCGCCGGTGATCAGCGCCACATTCCCTTTAACGTCGCTCATGTTTGCTCCCGTGATTGGACAAATCGAAACGCGATGATGAGCCGCACCATCGCCAAGTCGAACCGTAGGAACGCAAAGCCCGGCGGGCAAGGAGAAGGGGGAAATGCCGAACGATGAATGCTGAATGCCCCGGCCGCCAGGCGCGGGGGCATGTCAGCACCCAGCATTCAGCATCGGGCACTCATCATTCTGCGAACTTTCCCTGCGGCGGCTTCGCCTCGGCCGGGGCCTCCATTATCCCCTGCCGGGCGAGTTTCATGCGGCGATCATGGTCCTCCACAAACTCCAACCACGATCGCGTCTCCGCGCCTGAGGCATGGCGCTTGGAGTATTCGGGGTAGAGCGGATGTCTGCCGATCTCCCGGTTGATGCTCGCCGCCTCGCGCCGGGCCAACATCGATCGGCGGGCGCGGCGCTTCGATCCCCGGTTCATGTGCACCTCCTCCGCCGACTCCAAACCCTCCTCCACCGGGCCGACGACCTTTTGCAATTTCAACAACTCCATCGCGAGCTTGGCGTCGCCCTTTTGGATCGCCTGCCGGACTGTCATCGCGGCATCGCCCAGCGTGGCGACCATCTGATCCCGGGTCCATTGCACGCTCTGGTTCCGCCAGGCGTTGAGCGTTGCGATGAACTGCGGGTCGTTCCGCATCCACCACGAAACCGTCCGCCGACTGACTCCCGCGGCTTCCGCCGCCTTGACCACGCCGTTGCCCGCCGCCAATTCGTGCAAGACCGCCACCTTGTCCGGCGTCAGCATGCACTCGGGCACGGTCATTTCATTGATCGCCGCGTTCAGCGTGTAATTGACCAATCCCGTCGATAACTTGGACCCGTTCGACTCAGGCGTTGCACTTGCCATGACTGATCCTCTCTCAATGCCACCCCCCGGGCCCCGCCTCACGCGAGAGCGGGCCGTCGAAGGTTTGTTCGAGAGCGAATCTCGCAAAAAAAGGGCGAGCGCTTCAACATTTACTACGGCGTCATTGCCCATAAACCCGAAAGCCCAAAATCGGGGCAATCATGGGCAATAATGGGCAATGGACCCCCGGACGGCAAATTGCATTTTTTTACGCAAGCGCCAGCTCGGAAACAACTTACATGAATTAAGATTCGATCCCTTCACAGATCGTTTTGCAAGCTAAATTCCAGGCAATCTTTTGATATATTACCCCTCTTTTGCCCCGAATTGCCCGTCCATTGCCCCAATAATGCCCCAATTCGGCGCGCCATGGGCAATGAGAAACCAGCGATCGTGACCCCTTTCGCCCGATAGGGAGGGGGTGCGGGCGCTGTGGCCCCGCCTGCCGCGGAGAATCGTCTGGTCGCTCCCATCCCCTCAAGTTCCATCGCAACCCCCGCGGGCCGGGCCGCGCTTCCGCGAGAGCCAGATAGTTTGGGCACCCCGGCCCTCGCGCCAACCCGCAAGCGTCTCCCCCAGCTCGACTCCCTCCGCGCCGTCGCGATCCTGCTCGTCCTCGGCCGCCATCTGCCCCGCATGCCCGGGCCGCACGCGTCGCCGCTCTTCGCCTTCGCGGCGAACCTCTGGCACCGCGCCGGGTGGGTCGGCGTGGACCTCTTCTTCGTCCTCAGCGGCTTCCTCGTGGCCGGCCTCCTGTTCGGCGAATACCGCGAACGCGGGACGGTCAACATCCTCCGATTCCTCGTGCGGCGGGGATTGAAGATCTATCCGCCGTTCTATCTGATGCTGGCCGTGACGCTCACCGCGAGCCTCGCCCTCGGCGAAAGGGTCCCCGCCAAAGCCCTGCTCGGCGAAATGTTGTTCCTCCAGAGCTATCTGCCGCGGCTGTGGGTCTCGACCTGGTCACTGGCGGTCGAAGAACATTTCTACATCCTGCTCGCGCTCGTCGTGACCGGCCTGCTCGTCTGCGTCCGCACGCGCCCCCTGCGCGCCGTCCCCGCAATTTTCCTGATCGTCGCTCCACTGGCTCTCGTCGCGAGGATCTGCACCTCCGCCGGCAGCCCGTTTTCTGACAACGCCCAGCTGTACCCCACGCACCTGCGAATCGACTCCCTCTTCTTCGGCGTGCTGCTTGCGTACTTCCACCACTTCCACGCCGCCCACACCGCGGCTTGGGTGAAGAAATTCCGGGCATTGCTGGTGGTCGCGGGAATCGCGCTGATTGCCCCCGCGCTAAAGCTGGACGTGTCCACCTTCTTCATGCACACGACCGGCCTGACACTCCTGTACCTCGGTTTCGGCATGCTGCTCCTGGCCGCCGTCCATTCCCGATCGGCGGGCGAGTCCCGAACGTTAGCCGCGTTCGGCCGGATGGGCGCCTACTCCTATTCGATCTATTTGTGGCATCTTCCCTTCTCGGCATACATGCTGCGCACGCTAACCCTCCTCCCCGGCAGCCCGATCTCCTCCATCACTACCAACGCAATTTACATTGCGGGCAGCATCGTGGCCGGGATCATCATGGCCAAACTGGTCGAGATCCCCGTCCTCAAATTGCGCGACCGTTTGTTCCCATCCCCAACTCCCTCTCTCTCCCAGGGAGAGGACCGGGGTGAGGGTGAAACGTCGGAGTTCGGTGAACGAATATTCGCGCAAAGCGCCGCTCGATATTCAATCCACCCGGGCCCGTAGTGGTCCAACCGCTTTAATTTGTCGGGCGACCTCGGAGCCGGGCCGTGCCGGCCCGGTCGGAGCGAAGCTCCGGCTTTACTCCCTCTCCCTCGTACTCGGGGGAGAGGGCAGGGGTGAGGGGCCGAGGGCAAGGTCGCGTCGAT
>JAQGHP010000648.1 GCA_028288775.1 Phycisphaerales bacterium
GCACAAACACATGGATCACGATACGAATTTCCTACTGCAGATCCGCGGCACCAAGAACCTGAAAGTGTTCGACACGACCGACCGTTCCGTGCTCTCCGAGGAGGAACTCGAAAATTATTTCTGCTCGACCACCATTCACCGGAACATGGTGTTCCAGGACGAATACCAGAAGAAGGCCATGGTCTTCGCGCTCACTCCGGGTCTGGCGCTGCACGTGCCCTCCACCGCGCCGCACTGGGTGAAAAACGGGGCGGAAGTTTCCATCTCCTTTAGTGTCGCCTACCAGACGCCCGCCTCGGACCGCGTCATCGCCCTGTATGACATCAACGCCCGCCTGCGCAAGCGCGGCTTGCGGCCAACGCCCCCCAGCCGCTCGCGGCTACGGGATTCGGTAAAGCTGGCGACGAGCCGCACCGTGGCGCGAATGCGGAAGCTCGTCGGCGGTGTCGATCATCCGCCGGTCACGGACTCTCATTCCTAAAGCGGGCTATTTCATCGCTCGCATTCACCCCGCTCCTCACAAATCGAAACGCGCCTCGGAGGAAATATTATGACGAGCCGACTCGCTAACGATCCGCATCCCGTTGAAATCTATTCCACCTGCCCCACTCCCGCGGGGAAGAGCCGCGAGGAGTACATGGAAAACGTGGCCGCGGTCTCCCGCTGGAGCGAGGAAGCGGGGTGCCGCGGGATACTCGTTTACACCGACAACAGCTTGCCCGACCCGTGGCTCGTTTCGCAGATCATCATCGAGAGCACCAAACGCTTGTGCCCGCTGGTGGCGGTGCAGCCCGTGTACATGCACCCGTTTGCGGTTGCGAAGATGCTCGGCTCGCTGGCCCATCTCTACGACCGGCGTGTCTGCCTCAACATGGTGGCGGGCGGTTTCGCCAATGACCTGGCCGCACTCTGCGACGCAACGCCGCACGACCGCCGCTACGACCGCATGGTGGAATATACGACGATCATCCAGCGCCTCCTCCGCGGTCCCGAGCCGGTCACCTACCAGGGCGAGTTTTACAAAGTCGTCGACCTGAAAATGACTCCGCCTCTGCCCTCGACGTTATTCCCAGGGATTTTCGTTTCCGGCTCATCGCCCGCGGGCCTCGCGGCGGCAAGGCAATTGGGCGCCACGGCCGTCAAATACCCCAAGCCCGCCGGCGAAGAGATCGGCGACTGGCCCGACGACCGCGCCGACTCGGGGATCCGCATTGGACTCATCGTGCGCGACACCGAAGCGGAGGCTTGGGACGTGGCGCACGCCCGCTTCCCCGCCGACCGCAAGGGCCAGCTCACCCACCAGCTTGCCATGAAGACATCCGACTCCGCGTGGCACCGCCAGCTCTCAACCTTGGCCGGTGAACCCTCGGCTGGCGAAGCAAGCCCGTACTGGCTCGTTCCCTTCCAAACCTACAAGACCTTCTGCCCCTATCTCGTCGGGAGCTTTGAAACGGTGGCCGGCGAACTGGCCCGCTACATCGCCGCGGGATACCGCAAGTACATCCTCGACATCCCGCCCGAACAGGAGGAGCTCGGTTACATCGGTGCGGCGTTCGAGCTGGCTTTGCTGCGGATTAACGCATGAACGAATTGCTTCAACATCTACCAGCCGACGCGGCACAACGCCGCCCGGACGAACCCGCCCTGGTCATGGGCGGCCGGCGGCTCACCTACGGCGAGCTGGAATCGGCCAGCAATCGACTGGCCTTCCTTCTCCGCGCGCACGGCCTGCACAGAGGCGATCGCGTGGCCGTGCTCATGCCCAAATCCCCTGAGGCTGTCGTCAGCTTCCTCGGCATCCTCAAGGCCGATTGCACTTACGTCCCCGTTGACCCGGCCAGCCCGCCGGCGCGCGTCGCCAAAATTATCGCGTCCTGCCAGAGCCGCTGGATTCTTGCCGGCGGCAAAGACCCTTCCACGCTCGACAAGCTCATTGAAGACGGACCACGCGGCCCCCTCCGCATCGCATGGATCAGCCCTGAACCGTGCCTGGGAAAAACTTTCGTGCCGGCCTTTGGCATCGACGACCTGGAACTCTGCCCCGACGGTCCGCACCCCTGCCGCAATACGAGCGACTACCCCGCGCACATCCTCTTCACTTCCGGCTCGACGGGTACGCCCAAGGGCGTGGTCATTACCCACGCGAACGTCTTGCATTTCGTCGAATGGGCGATGCGATATTTTAAAATGGGCCCGTCCGACCGGAACTCCGGGCATTCGCCGCTGCACTTTGACCTTTCCACCTTCGACATCTACGGCACGCTCGCGACCGGCGCGCAGTTGCACATGGTCCCCCCGGAATTGAACTTCCTGCCCAACAAGCTTGCCGAGTTCATACGAAGCTCGGAGCTCACGCAGTGGTTCTCCGCGCCATCGGTCCTCAACCTCATGGCCAAATTCGACGTCGCGCGGCCGGGCGATTTCCCCACGCTCAAACGTCTGCTCTGGTGCGGTGAAGTCTTCCCCACCCCCGCGCTGATTCATTGGATGAAGCGACTGCCCCACGCAAAATTTACCAATCTCTACGGCCCCACCGAAGCGACGATCGCCAGCAGTTACTACACCCTCCCCCACTGCCCGCAAAACGAGAGGGCCGCGATCCCGATCGGCTCCGCCTGCGCGGGTGAAGCGCTGCTCGTGCTCGACGACGACCTGCGCCCGACGCCCCCGGGCCAGACCGGCTGGCTGTATATCCGGGGCGTGGGGCTGAGCCCCGGCTACTGGCAGGACCCTGAAAAAACCGCCGCGGCGTTCGTGAGCAGCCCGCATCTCCCCGACCCTGCCGCCCGTCTCTACAAAACCGGCGACCTCGCGAAAATCGGCGACGACGGCCTGTTCTATTACCTGGGGCGGGCCGACTCACAGATCAAATGCCGGGGCCATCGCATCGAATTGGGTGAAATCGAAGCCGCGATGAACGCCGTCGCCCAAGTCCGTGAATGCGCCGTCGTCGCGATCGACGCGGGAGGGCTCGAAGGCACGATGATCTGCTGCGCCTACGTCCCCGCGGCAGGATCATCGCTCACGCCCGTCGCACTCCGCGAAACACTTCGCGCGGCATTGCCCGCGTACATGCTGCCAGCGCGGTGGAAGGCCTTCGACGGCCTCCCCCAAAACGCCAACGGGAAAACCGACCGAAAAAAGCTTAAGGAAGTTTTTGAAACCGGGAGGTACGAACCATGAGCGATCGCAAAACCACCGCCGATTCTAAAGTGCGCGAGCGCATCGAAGATATCCTGCTTTCTCGCATGCACCTCACGCCCCCCGAACCCCAGTGCGACCTGTTCGCGGCGGGCGTTCTCGACTCGCTGACCTTCATCGACCTTCTCCTGCATCTCGAACGGGAGTTTGGCGTCAAGTTCTCGCTGGACGACCTGGAACTCGATCACTTTCGCTCAATATCCCGCATAGAACGCCTGGTCCGGTTGAACGGCGCTGTGACGGAAGCCGACGGGCTGGCGGCCGCGGCGCTCGCCAGGTGACATGATCCCGTCGACGACCCTATTCGGCCCTGGAGGGTGCTGATGGCAAACCAATCGCGAAGCTTGAACGTCCTGCTGGTGGCCGAGGAAAGCGCCGGGTCCGCCGCGCTGCGCTACCTGTGCTCCAGCGACCACCGCGTGGTAGCGGTGCTGACCACTCCACCCGGGGACCCTCAACGGAGCGGCGCGTGCTGGAACGCGGCGCAGGCGCTGGGCTGCCGGACGCTACCCGCCGCCTCCGTCACGGACCCGCGTCTGGCCGCCATGGTGCATGAGGAGAACGTAGACATCGTGCTGAACGTTCATTCGCTGTACCTCATCGCGCGGGAGATCCTCGAGGCGCCGCACATCGGATGCTTCAACCTTCACCCCGGCCCCCTCCCCCGCTATGCCGGTCGCAACGCGCCAAGCTGGGCGATATACCGCGGAGAGCAGGAGCACGGCGTAACGGTCCACCACATGATCCCAGCCGTTGACGCCGGGCCAATCGCCTACCAACGCCGGTTTTCGATCAATGAAGACGACACGGGCCTATCGCTGGCAACCCGTTGCATCATCGAAGGTCAGCCGCTCTTGCGCAAGCTCCTGGAATCCGCCGCTTCCGACCCGCGCAGCATCCCCCGCTCCGCGCAGGACCTGACCCGCCGGGAGTATTTCAATGGAAAGGTGCCGGGGGGCGGCTGGCTGGACTTCTCCCGTCCTGCGCGGGAAGTCGTCAATTTCCTGCGGGCGGCGTGTTATCATCCGTTCCGCTCCCCGTGGGGGCATCCGAGAGCCTCGCTCGGCCACGCGGAGATCGGCATTGTTACCGGCTCGCTGACGCATACGCCCGCCGTCGCACCGCCCGGCGTCGTTACCGAACTGTCCGGAACCGGGGCGGTGGTCTGCTGCGCCGATGAATCAATCCTCGTGCATAAGGTTCGTTCCAGCGGAGACTATCGAAACGCCGCCGACGTACTCTCGCCCGGCACGATCCTGGGGCCGGGCGCGGAATCGATTCTGCCCGCAATTCCCGTTTGAACACATGGGCCGCACGCGCACATTCCTGCAGCGGGACATTCCCGCGATCGCCGACCTGTGGCTGAAGGTCTTCCGGGGCCGCCGGCCGCCTGCGCCGCCCTCGCTCCTGCAATATTTCGCCGAGGTTTTCTTCGCCAACCCCTGGCGCGACGACGGGCCCGGTTCGCTCGTGTACGAAGACGACGCAGGCAGGATGGCCGGGTTTCTAGGCGTCATGCCGCGGCGCATGATCTTCCGGGGCAAGCCCGTGCGCGTGGCCGTCAGCACGCAAATCATGGTGGACCCGGAACGGCGATGCCCCTTTGCCGCGGTGCAGTTGCAGCGGGAATTTTTTTCCGGCCCGCAGGAACTCTCGTTTACCGACGGCGCGAACGACGTCTCGCGAAAGCTCTGGGAAGGCCTCGGCGGAAGCGTCGCCCTCATGTACAGCCTGGAGTGGACGCGCGTGCTCAAACCCACCCGCCATGCCGCGGGAATCCTGTCGGCAAGGAAGTCGCTGGCCGGCGCGATGCTCGCCGCCGGCCCGGTGTGCGGCGTTATGGATTCCCTGGCGTCGCGGCTTCCCTTCGGCCCCTTCCGCGTGCGCCGCGCACCGCTGACGTGCGAGGAAACTTCGGTGCAAATGCTCCACGCCTGCATGGGCGAGCTCGGTCGCCAGCCGTCGCTGCGGCCGGCGTACGACCTCGACTCGCTCGGGTGGCTGCTGGACATGGCCCAGCGAAAGCAGGCGCACGGCAAGTTTCACAAAGTCGTTGCCAGAGACTCCGGCGGAAAGATCGCTGGTTGGTATCTCTTCTATTTGAAGCGGGGCGGCGCAAGCCAGGTCGTGCAAATCGGGGCACGGGAGGGTGCCGCGGGCGATGTGCTCGACGCATTGTTTCAAGACGCGGCAAGGGGCGGATCGACCGCGGTCTGCGGCCAGTTCGAACCAAGCTTCGTTCGCGAATTGTCCGACCGTCATTGCGACTTCCGATGCCTGAGCCTCGGCGTGCTGATCCACTCCCGCAACAACGAACTCCTGCAGGCCATCCTCCGCGGCGACGCAACGCTCTCACGACTCGAAGGCGAATGGTGCCTGCGCTTCGGGCGCGATCAATTCAACTAGAGATCCGGGCAGGCGGCTCAGAGTGAAACTCCGTCTGGCTCCCTCGCCCTCGTACTCGGGGGAGAGGGTTGGGGTGAGGGGCGGAACGTCGAACCGCGCTTTCATCGCCGAACATGCAGCCTCGCGCTCGGCTCCTTCTGCCCCTCAGTTAGCGCAAATAGCTCGACGGCCCGTCATAAGCCATGTCAATCGACGCCCCCATCCTCGAAGGATTTCCGACAAGCGACGGGGCCGTCCGCCACCCGCCCCCGCCGCGGATGGTGGCGCACGTGACCTGGTCGCTGGTGGCCGGCGGCGCGGAGACTTACGCGCTCACGATCGCGTCGCACCTGGACGCGCGAAAATACCGCTCGGCCTTTTGCGCCGTGGATCAGGGCGGCGCGTTGGAGGGCGAGGTGCGCCGGCGCGGGTTTCCCTGCGAGATCCTCGGCCGCCCGCCGGGGATTCATCCCGGGCTGGCGTGGCGGCTGTTCAAGCTGTTCCGCAGGTGGGACGTTCGCGTCGTTCACACCCATCACTTCAATCAACTCCTCTACAGCGTACTGGCCGCGAAACTCGTCGGCGCGCGCATCATCCATACGGAGCACTCCGTCGAGGCTTACAAGCGCCGCCGGCTGTGCATCGCCCTGCGGCTGCTGTCCCTGTTCTGCGACGCGATCATCGTTATCGGCGACGACGGCCACGACACGCTGCGCAAGCGCATCGGCATCCCCCGACGCAAGCTCCGTGTCGTGCGGGCGGGCGTGAGCGTGCGGCACACGCGCGAGCCCCGCGCGCAGGCGCGGGCTGCCCTTGGGCTCACCGACGATCAACCTACAGCCGCGATCGTCGCCCGGCTCTCCCCGGAAAAGAACCACATGCTACTGCTCTCGGCCTTCAGGCAAGTGAGCGACCGTATGCCCGATGCCCGGCTCCTTGTCGTGGGCGACGGGACCGAGCGCGAGGCCGTCGCCCGCGAAGTCTCGCGGCTGGGGCTTCAGCCCTGCGTACATCTGATGGGCGTGCGGCGCGACGTGCAGCGCATCCTGGCCGCATCGGATTTGTTCGTGCTCTGCTCGGACCGCGAAGGGCTGCCAATCGCGGTGCTGGAGGCGATGGCTGCGGGCCGGCCTGTCCTCGCCACCGCCGTGGGAGACATCCCGACCGTCGTCCGCGATGGAGTAAGCGGCCGCCTCGTCCCGTCGCGGGATGAGAGTGCCCTTGCCTCCGCGATGTTCGACCTGCTGAACGATCCGGCGCGGGCCGCCGACATGGGCACGCAAGGCCGCCGCTTCGTCGAGAAGAACTTTGACGTTGCAACAATGGCCGGCACGTTCGAAGCCCTTTACGCCGCGGGGCGATCCCCCGCCTTCGCGTAATTGACGATGCGCGATTGCGATTTTGTGGTGCAGGCTTTCAGCCTGCGAATACGGCCTGAAAGGCTGCACGACAAACAAGGCTTTGCGCACACGCATTGAACTGACCGCGTCCCCGCACCCGCGGAGCAACCCCATGAACGTCGCGATCGTCAACGAAACACTCGCATATCCGCCGACGGCCGGCAACCGGATCCGGACTCTCAACCTGATGTTGCGCATGGCCAGGCGGCATTCGATCACCTACATCTGCCGCGGCGGCGAGAGCGCGCATGCGACGCGTGAGGCCCGTGAATTCCTCAACGATCACGGCATCCATACCGTTATCGCCGACCGGCCGAGCGGCGCGAGCACGGCGGTCGTGCGTTACGGCGGCCTGGCCGCGAACCTCTTCTCATCGCGCCCGTACGCGGTCACGACCCACGACAGTCCCGCGGTGCATGCCGCGGTCCGCGCCCACGCGTTGCGCAACCCGGTCGATCTCTGGCAGTTCGAATGGCTCCCGTACGTCGGCGCGCTGCGCAACGCGCCGACCGCCCGTCGATTGATGATGGCGCACAACGTCGAGTCGCTTATCTGGCAGCGCTACCACGAGAACGAGCCGAGCGCCGCCAAGCGCTGGTACATCCGCCAGCAGTGGCGCAAGTTCGAGCGGTACGAGCGGCGCACTTTCGCCGCGGTGGATCGCGTGGTCACCGTCAGCGCCGACGACGCGGCGCTCCTGCGCGATCGCTTCAGCATCGAGCATGTCTCCGTTGTCGATAATGGCGTGGACACCGAACATTTCGCGCAAGGCTCGGAGCCGCGCCAGCCGAAGCTGCTACTGTTCCTCGGAAGCCTGGACTGGCGGCCGAATCAGGACGCGCTGTGCCTGCTGCTTGACCAAATCTTCCCCGCAGTGATCGCCCGGGAGCCTTCGGCCCGCCTCTGCGTCGTCGGCCGCGGCCCGCCCCCGTGGCTGATCCGCCGGCTCAATGCGCCTTCCTCGATCGCCGCCCACATCGAGCTGCACCCCGACGTCGCAGACGTGCGGCCGTTTCTCGCCCGTTGCGGCGTGATGGTCGCCCCCCTGCGGATCGGCGGAGGTTCCCGCCTCAAGATTCTCGAGGCAATGGCCGCCGGGCTGCCCGTGATCTCGACCCGCATCGGCTGCGAAGGGCTCGCCGTGCAAGGCGGCCGCGAGTTGATTGTCGCGGACGGCGTAGTGGGAATAACCGACGCGATCGTGCGCTGCCTGCGTAGTCCGTCGTGCGCGGCAATCATGGCCGAGCGCGGGCGCGAGCTCGTCCGCAGCCGCTACGATTGGGACACGCTCGCCGACCGGCTAGACGAGGTTTGGGAGCAATGCGTGCGGGGAGATTTCTGTCCCTGCATCGGCCGGGCACATTGCGCCGCATGCTCCGCCGTCCTTCGGGCGAGATAGTTTTCCATACTCCCGCCAGCATTTCCTTATGCGAAATTTCGAGAACTATTCCGAGCCGATGGTCGCCGTTCACCTGGCCGCATCGCCCTTTTTCGGCGGGCCCGAACGCCAGATGCTCGGCCTCGCGTCGAGCCTTCCGGCACCGTGGCATTCGGTGTTCATTTCCTTTTCCGAAGCAGAAAAATGCCGGCCGTTTCTCGAAACCCTCGGCCGCCACGGCTTCACGACCGTCGAGCTGCAGCACAACACCAGCGCCCCCCTTTCGGCGGTTCGCGAAGTGGCGGACCACTTGCAAGAACTCCGGGCCAACGTGCTCTGCTGTCACGGGTACAAGTGCGACATCCTCGGTTGGGCCGCGGCACGCATGGTCGGCATCCCCGTCGCCGCAATCTCCCGCGGATGGACCGCGGCCACCATGAAGGTGCGCGCATACGAAGCGCTCGACCGCTTCTGGCTGCGGCGGATGGACCGCGTCGTCTGCGTGTCGGAAGGGCAGGCGGCCAAAGTTCGCCGGGCAGGCGTGCCCGCCCAGCGGGTTGTGGTCATTCGAAACGCGATCCAGACGGAGCGGTTTAACCAACTCGATCCGACGTATCGAGAAAAGCTGCAAGCGCTGTTTCCCGTCGCCCGCCGTCTCGTCGTCGGTGCCGCGGGGCGGTTGAGCCCCGAGAAGGGATTCGACCAGCTGATCGAGGCGGCCCGTCTCGTCGCTCAGACGGA
>JAQGHP010000674.1 GCA_028288775.1 Phycisphaerales bacterium
GTGTTCGAGCTGGCTGACGACGGGGGAGACTTCGATGTCGTCGATGGTGCAGGTGCGGAAGCTGCCGGGCTTGAGCACGGCCATCTCGTTGTCGTTGAGGTAGATCACCTGCGTGGTGTGCTCGACGATCGCCGAGGCGTCGGAGGCGACCACGTATTCGTCCTTGCCCACGCCGATGATCAGCGGGCTGCCCTTGCGGGCGACGACGAGCGTATCGGGCTCGTCCTTGCAGACGACCGCGATGCCGTAGGTGCCTTCGACCTCGTGCAACGCCGCCTGCACCGCGCGCTGCAGGAGCGACGTCACGGCGGGCAAATGATTGCGGGTTTGCATGTCGGCGTAGAGGTCGCCGATCAGGACGGCCAACACTTCCGTGTCGGTCTGGCTGGTGAACGTGTGGCCCTTCTCCGACAGGAACTTTTTCAGGACGGCGTAGTTTTCGATGATGCCGTTGTGGACGAGCGCGATGCGGCCTGCGCTGTCCGTGTGGGGGTGGGCGTTGATTTCGTTGGGCGCGCCGTGGGTCGCCCAGCGGGTGTGGGCCATGCCGACGCTCGACGGCGGGAGCTGGTCGCCGTTCTGAAGGCTGCTCTCCAGGACACTAATCCGACCGACGGCCCGGCGGATGTGAAGTTTGCCCGAGTTATCGATGACGGCGATGCCCGCCGAGTCGTAACCGCGATATTCCAGGCGCTTGAGGCCTTCGATCAAAAGGGGCTGGGCGATTTTTTTGCCGACGTAAGCAACGATGCCGCACATGCGATAACTCCTTCAAACGCGGTTGCCGCCACCGGGGAAAGTCTCCGACTTTCTAAGATCGGTGGAATTGCCCCTAAGCGGGGCGGCTAAACGGATGCGCTCGGGCCGGTTCAAAACATTTCCCCTGCGGACGCCCGGCGCGATCTATGCACCAGGATGGATGGTTCCCCATCAATGTACTTCACATTCGGCCGTCCGCAAACCCGTCATTTGGTCGCTCGGGCCGGGCAATGCCCGTTTTGCAGCGAAAATTAGGCCGATTATCGGTCCTGAACCGCTGGGCAATGTCTGCGGCGCAATGGGCTAAGCCCATGTTGCCGCCTTTCTTCCCTATCGGTCAGATTGACGGGCGAGTGGTGCAAGTCTCCCATTCACGCGGCGCGGAGATCAGTGCTGGTTCCCGATCCGGGGGGATGTTTGGCGAGAAAAGCTTCGGCGTCCGCCGGGGTAAGCGGTCTGGCAAACACATACCCCTGGCCGAAATCGCAATCGCCCGCTTGCAGGAAAGCGACCTGATCCGTGCTCTCCAATCCCTCGGCGATGATCGTCATCCCCAGGTTATGGGCCAGGTGCAACACGGCAAGTATCACCGCCGCGGTCTCCCGGCGGCCGGTGAGGTTTACCATGAAGGACCGGTCGATCTTCAGCACGTCGAACGGAAACTGGTGCAGGCACGCCAGCGAGGAGTGGCCGGTGCCGAAGTCGTCCATGGACATTTTCAGCCCGAGCGACCGGAAGGTGTGCATCAATTGAAGCACCTTCTCGCCGTTTTGCATCACCATGCTCTCGGTGACTTCGAGCTTCACCAGCCCCGCCGGCACTCTGTGCGTGGCGAGGGAGGTTTTGATATGCGACACCAAATCGGTGTCGCCCAATTGCCGGCGCGAAAGGTTGATGGCCACCGACAGATTCGCAAACCGCGGATCCTTGGCGCGCCAGTGAGCGAGTTGGCGTATCGATTCGTCAACGACCCAGCGGCCGATGGGAATGATGAGGCCGGTGTCCTCAGCGATGGGGATAAATTCGCCCGGGCTGACGAGCCTGCCGTTGCGATTCCAGCGGATCAGCGCCTCGAAGCCTTCGATTTCCGCGGTTTGCAGGGATATGACGGGCTGGTAGTGGAGCAGCAACTCCTTGCGGTCCATCGCCTTCCGCAGGTCGGATTCAATGCGCAGGCGCTCAAGCGCCGCGGCGTGCATGGTTTCGTCGAAGATGACGAAGCGGTCCTTGCCCTCGGATTTCGCCCGGTACATCGCGGTGTCGGCGTCGCGCAGCACGTCTTCGGCGCGGTCGTAGCCGTAGTCGCTGGTGACGATGCCAATGCTGGCGGTGCTGACGATTTCATGCCCGCCCAGCTTGTAGGGTTCGCCCAGCGCTTGCAGGATCCGGCCGGCCACCTGGGCCGCGTCTTCAACCGCGCGCAAACCGTCGAGCAGAATGACGAACTCATCTCCCCCCAGCCGGCTGGCCGTCGCCTTGTCGCTTTCGCGGCTGACGGAGTCCACCATTCGCGTAGCGCTCTTCAGCCGGGCGGCAATCTCCACGAGCAACTGGTCCCCGACTTCGTGGCCGAGGCTGTCGTTAACCATCTTGAAGCGGTCGAAATCGAGAAAGAGCACGGCGTAGCGCGATTCTTTCGACCGCTTGTACCGCGCGATCGCGAGCTGGAGGCGGTCGAGCAACAGCGCCCGATTGGGCAATCCGGTGAGCCGGTCTTTCTGGGCGGCGGTGCGAAGATCCGCCTCCATGTTCTTGCGAAGAGTGATATCTTGGAACGCGCCCAGCAGCCGCACCGGCTTGCCGCCTTCGTATTCGACTTCGCCCACCGCTCGGACATGAACGGGCCGGCCATCTGCGGTGACAAGCTCGAGCTCCAAATCCCATGGCTTGCCTAATTCCATCCCTTCCCGCACCGCGCTCGCGATGATCGGGCGGGCGTCGGGCGCGTAATAGTTGATCGCTTCTTCGAGCGTGGGGACGTGCCCGGGCGGCAGCCCGTGGATGCGGCAGGTTTGGGCCGTCCAGTGCAACTCCTGCGTCGCCAGCTCCAACCGCCAGCCCCCCACGCCCGCCACCTGCCCAACCCGCTCCAGAAACACCGCGCTGCGGTGCTCGGCAAGTTTGTTGGCGGTGACCTCGATCTGCGCCTGCATGAGGCTGTTCTCGCGCAGCTCCCGAAGGCTGCGGGAAATTGCGACGAAGAGGAACGCGTCCTCGAAGGACACCCACGCGAAGTGCTCGAGCGTCCGCCACCCGCTGGCGGCGAGCACGCCGTACACCGATTGCGGCCAGAACGCCCCGCGCAGCGCGTGGTCGAACACCGTGACGAGCGTCGCGGTGAGCAGCACCCGCCGGTCGCGATACCAGGCTAAAAAGGCCAGCGAGCCGAAGACGTGAAAGTGCGTCTCGATCCGCCCGCCGGTGAGGTGGATGAGCAGCGCGCTCCAAAGCATCTGCGCCACGGCGACGACCTGCCGCGTGCTGCTGCGGCCGGGCAGCTTCCAGGCCATGTAGATGGGAACGCTGGAGATCAATCCGCCCAGAAACACCGCCGCGTAGACGTGGGGGTGGATCGTGCTCGAAGAGCCCGTCCAGGTGCGCGGAGAAAGCCAAAGCGTGATGGCAATGGCGCCCAGCCACTGTATCACCATGAGTATCGCGAACGTGCGGTCACACCGCGCGCTCAGCACATGCAGGCGGTCGGCGGACACCTCGGCCGCGCGGCGCGCGTCGTGGGGCGTCATGATGTGCGTTGCCGCTTGCCTGGTCATCACGTTGTTTCCCTGCGGATCCCATTAGTCACCCGTCACGGTCCTGGCACGAAATGACCGGCTCTTGCGAGCGAATTGAATTGGACGGTGGGCGCGCGCCTCGCGCAGCGCGACACCGTCCTTAGCTCATCGGTGCAAGGGATGACGCGATTGATGGAAAATCGGACCCTCGCGCCAGCGGCGAAGGGTATCGGACCCAATCGCGATGAAACTTCCCCGCACGGATGACCTTTTGCTGCATTCGCGTAAAATAAGAGGTGATGGATCTCTTTCGTGAACAGCGGCAAAAGAACCTCGATCGTGTCGCCCCCCTCGCGGCGCGGATGCGGCCGCGCACGCTCGATGAGTTCGCGGGCCAGCAGCATTTTCTTGGGCCGGGCAAATTGCTCCGCCGCATGCTTGAGGCCGATCGGCTTACCAGCGTTTTGTTTTACGGCCCGCCGGGCACGGGGAAGACCACGCTCGCGCAAATTATCGCCAACACCACCCGTAGCCATTTCGAGCAGGTGAACGCCGCGGCAGTCGGCGTGAAGGAAGTGCGGGCCATTCTCGACGGCGCGAAAGATCGCCTCGCCAACGGCGGGCAGCGGACGGTTCTGTTCCTCGACGAAATTCACCGGTTCAACCGGGCCCAGCAGGACATCCTTCTGCCGGACGTGGAGGCGGGGCACATTATCCTCATCGGCGCGACGACGGAAAATCCGTTTTTTGCGGTCAATTCTCCGCTTGTCAGCCGCAGCCAGATCTTCCAGTTCGCCCCATTGACCGAGCACGAAATCCGCTCGCTCATCCTCCGCGCCGCCGCCGACAAGGAGCGGGGCTTCGGCAATCTTGCGATCACCATCGAGCCCGAGGCCCTCGACTTCTGGTCCACGATGTCCGATGGCGACGGCCGCCGGGCGCTATCGGCGCTGGAAGTGGCGGTATTGTCGCAGCAGCGGGAGAGGACTGAGGACTCAGGACTGAGGACTGAGAAAACACCGCCCGTCACTCAGTCCTCAGTCCTGAGTCCTCAGTCCTCCCCTCTGCTCATCACCCTCGACATCGCCGAGCAATCCATCCAACGCAAGGCGATCGTCTACGACGGCACCGGCGACCAGCATTACGACGCGGCGAGCGCGCTGATTAAATCCATGCGCGGCAGCGACCCCGATGCAGCCGTCTATTGGGTCGCCATGATGCTCGAAGCGGGGGAAGACCCGCGCTTCATCGCCCGGCGGATCGCGATTCTGGCTAGTGAAGACATCGGAAACGCCGACCCGCGGGCGCTGATGGTCGCCGCGGCGGCGTATGACGTGGTCGAGCGGATCGGCATGCCCGAGGCACAGCTAACCCTCTCGCAGGCGGCCATTTACATGGCCACCGCCCCCAAGTCCAACGCGTCGGCGAACGCCATCTGGTCGGCCATGTCGGATGTGCGCGAAGGCCGCACCGTTCCGGTCCCGGTGCATCTCCGCGACGGGCATTACAAAGGCTCGAAGCGACTCGGGCACGGCAAGGGATACAAATATGCCCACGATTACGAGGGAGGTTTTGTTAGACAGGAGTACCTCGGAGTCGATAAAACCTACTACGAGCCCACCGACCGGGGCTACGAGGCTGTGATTGCACAACGGATGGCCGCCCTCCGCTCAAGCGACGGGGTGCCGGAATCCGAAAGTGAATCACAGGGCACCGATGAGAAATCATGATCCGTGACCGCAGGGCCTGTGGCCCCAAGGGTCCGGCTTTTGCTTAAACTGGTCGCGAGGACGCAACGTAATGATGGATATGAAGACCAAGGCCGAGGTTCGCCGCCATTTGAAAGAGGTTTTGGCGGGTATGAGCGAGGCTGACCGCCATCGCAAGAGCATCGCCGCGTGTGCGCTGCTCGCCGCCAGCCCCGAATTCGCCGCCGCCGGCGTGGTGATGCTTTACCTCAGCACGCCGCACGAGTTGGACACGGCTCCGCTTGCGCTCAAATGTTGGCAGGCCGGAAAAACAGTAGTGGTCCCGAAGGTAAGCTGGGACCAGCGCCGCATGTTGCCCGTCGAGATCACGAGCCTGCAAACCGACATCACCGTCACCGGCCCGAACATCCGCGAGCCCATCGCCGGCAAGCCCATCCCCCTCGATCTGATTGACCTGGTTGTCGTACCGGGCCTGGGCTTCTCCTCGGCGGGCTACCGCATCGGCCGCGGGATGGGTTTCTACGATCGCTTCCTCGCCCAACCCGATTTTATCGGACTTTCCTGCGGCCTGTCCTTCCACGAGCAAGTCATCGACAACGTCCCCGTCCTTGACTACGACGTGCCTCTGGCTATGCTGGTCACCGATCAGGGAATCACGCGCTTCGCATCGCAGTGCATTGTTGAGTAGTGGTTGCTGGTTACTAGTAGCTGGTGGTGCGAAGAAAATTTCGCCCGCTTCCGTCACTAGCAACCAATAACCAGCAACCAGCAATTGCCCGAAAGAGAACAGGGAGGTTCTCGTGGCCCGCAACCATCACACCCGTATCAGCAGGCCGCTCATCGCCGCCCTCGGCGTGGTCGTCGCTATCGGTCTCACCCTGTATATTCACAACATAAAGAAGGCGCGGGCAACCGAAGCCCGGGCGTCCGACGGCCCGGTCGCGGCGGGCGTTTCCGACGTTAACCCCGCCGTCTCGCAGAGCGCGCAGTCCGGCGCGCCCACGGATCATGCGACGCCGCCTGCGCAGACGCGCGTGCTTCCAACTACCAACCCCTCGGCCCATCCCTCTCCCACCACGCGCCCGGCGTCGCCCACTCTTACGAACTCGCTAACCGCCGTGCCCACCGGCCCCGTTTCCGCGCAGCCCCTGGCCGATGCGAAAACGAAAAAAGACGCCGGCGATTTGCTCGGTGCCCGGACGCTGCTCAACAGCGCTTTGGTCGATGGCCACCTCAGCCCCACGGATGCGCAGGCCGCGCGTCAATCGCTCGGGGAGATCAACGATACCGTCCTGTTCTCCAAAACCCGCTTCAAGGATGACACGCTGCAAGACGGCTATCAGGTCCAGAGCGGCGAGCGCCTGGCGCGCATCGCCGACCGTTACGGCGTCACGTGGGAACTGCTCTGCAAGATCAACGGCCTGCCCGACGCCCGCAAAGTTCGCGCGAACCAGTGGATCAAGGTGATCCACGGCCCGTTCCACGCCGTCGTCACCAAGAGCGCCTTCCGGCTGGACCTGTACCTCGGCTCGCCCGGCGAGGCCGGCTCACTGTACGTCCGCAGCTTTCCCGTCGGCTTGGGCAAGGATAACTCCACGCCCACCGGCTCATGGATCGTTCAGCAGGGCAACAAGGCCCATCCCGCCACCTATTACAGCCCCCGCGGCGAAGGCGTGATCGAGGCGAACGATCCGAAAAACCCGCTCGGCGGATATTGGATGGGCCTGCAGGGCGTGGGGGGCGAGGCCGCCGACAAACACTCCTACGGCATCCACGGCACCATCGAGCCCGACTCCATCGGCAAGCAGGCGTCGATGGGCTGCATCCGCCTGCGGCATGAGGATATTGCTGACCTCTTCGACCTTTTGGTTGAGGGAAAGAGCAAGGTTGTGATTAAGGATTGAAGGCCGCGGGGGGCGGCGGGCTGGGTGCGTTCCAGAATCTCAATTCCAGATTCCAAACCTCAGATCCCAAATGCCAGATCTGAAATTCCAAATCTGAGATTTCAAATTTCAAATCCGCGTTCCAATCTCCAATTTCAAATCTGAGATCGGAATCCCGTCCCCAGCGCCCGCCCACCTCCGCGCAAAGTGTGAATATTCCTGACATTGGACCCCACCGGCCTCGTGACTATAATGCCGCCGCTGCCGGGTAGCCCGCCGCGCAAAGCGCCGCGGGCATTCCCGGCGCCCCTTCAGCCTCCGCCGCCTTGGAGCGGCTTAACCGCAGCGAAAGGAGCTCCGTCTCATGGCGGACGACGCGCAAACCATCCGGAACATTCACTGGCGGGAAATCTTCCCCTTCACCAATCTCTTCCGCGCCTTTCGCATCGCGATCCATCCGTCCAAGCTCGTGCTCGGGCTTGCGCTGGTATTTCTTCTGTACGCCGGCGGCCGCACGCTCGACGGCCTTTGGCCCGCGCGGAGCCAGGCCATTCCCGACGAGATTGACCGCTACGAAACCGCGGTCTGGTCGCACGAACCCGCCGCGTCTTTCGAGGAGCAACGCCTCAGGCAGCGCGAGCAAAACGCCGGGGAATACGCCCAGCGCCTGGTCGCCGCCGGAATCATCTCCAACCCCGACGCCGCGGTCGCGCAAAACACGGCGCACGACGCCGCCCTCCGCGGCGAACACAAGGGCGACTTGCGATCGTACATCATGAAGTTCCGCAATGACGGCGTCTCCCAAATCGAGACGGGCCGGCGGGAAGCCCTAAAGTATGCCAGGAGCGACGACAAAAACCGCGCCATCAACGACGCGGCGAACGCGAACATCAGCGCCCTCCACCAGAAAGCCGACGACGAACTCCGTGACCTCAACGGGATTTCCCCCCGCCCGATCTTCGACACCTTCTTCGAGTACGAAGCCCGCCAGTTTCACAACATCGTGGACAACGCACTCACCTGGAACTGGCTCAACGGCGTCCTGACGGCAGGCGGCTCCGAGCCGCCGTCTCTCGTCGGCCGCCATCCCGTCAGCTTCCGGCCCGGCAGCACCGGCGTTCTCCGCGGCATCGCCAACCTCACCACCGTCGGCCCCGGGTGGCTCATCCGCTACCATTTCCTCTACTTCCTCCTCTTCGTCATCTGGTTCCTCATCATCTGGGCGATCTTCGGCGGGGCAATTTCCCGCATCGCCGCCGTGCATGTCGCGCGCGACGAAAAGCTCTCCGTCCGCCAGGCGCTGCGCTTCAGCTCCAGCAAGCTGCTCAGCTACGTCTTCGCGCCCGTCATCCCGCTCATCATCATTCTCGTGGCCGGGGTGCTCATCGCGGTCGGCGGGCTGCTCATGTACGTGCCGGTGCTCGGGCCGATCCTCGTCGGCCTCTTCTTCGTGCTCGCCCTGGTCGCCGCCTTCGTCATGACGCTCGTGGCCGCAGGCACGGTCGGCGGGTTCAACCTCATGTACCCGACGATTTCGGTCGAGGGCTCCGATAGCTTCGACGCCATCAGCCGCAGCTTCAGCTACGTCTTCGCCCGCCCCTGGCGGATGATTTTCTACACCGCGCTGAGCCTCGTGTACGGCGCGCTCTGCTTCCTGTTCGTGCGCTACTTCGTGTACGTGATGCTGGGCTTCACGCACTTCTTCGTGCAATGGTGGCTGGGCGGCCAGCCCGCCCGCTACTGGCCGGACATCTGGCCGCCGGTCAGCGATCAGGACCTCAGCTACCACATCAACTTCCACGCCCTAGCCTGGAGCGAGCAGATCTGCGCGTTCCTCATCGCGTTCTGGGTCTACATCGTCCTGGGCCTGGTCGCGGCCTTCGTGATCAGCTTCTACTTCTCGGCCAACACCATCATCTACTTCCTCATGCGGCGGGAAGTCGATGCCACCGAACTGGATGACGTGTACGTGGAAGAAACCGAAGAAGACTTCGGCGAACCCATCCCCACCGTTACCGCAGTGGGCGGAGTGGCCATCGTCAACGCCCCGACGTCCGCCGGCGAAGCCGGGAGCACCGCTCCACCGCCCGAATCGTCCACCGGTGGCGCGCCGGCGTAGATTTACTTTGGCCGGAGCCGGGTCCTATCTCCCTCCTCCGGTACTCCGGGGGAGGGCAGGGGTGGGGGTTCGACGAGGAGGGTTCAAGGGCTCAAATTTTGAAGAGTCGAACGGCTCAAGAGTTCATGCCCTTGAACCATTGAATCCTTCGACCTTGGAATTCTCCTCGCCGAACCCCCTCTCTAACCCTCCCCCGGAGTACCGGAGGAGGGAACGGAAGACAGACTGCCGGAACTTCCTCACGCACCCATGCACCTTCATTCACCCATTTCTCCGCGTGCGGAGGAGGGTGGCGAATGTAGCAGATGCAACCAGCCCCGGAGGGGCGAAAGACCTTAGCCCATGGCGCAAGCCTAAGGTATCTACACAACTACGCCTCCGCCAGCCGGGGGCGGCGGCAGGAGGTCGGGGAACACCGCTTGGGTCATGGCGCGCAGCTCGTCGATGTCGTACTCCCGCAGGATCAGCAGCACCGGG
>JAQGHP010000695.1 GCA_028288775.1 Phycisphaerales bacterium
CGGCCCCTCACCCCAACCCTCTCCCCCGAGTACGAGGGAGAGGGAGCAGGACGGAGCAACGCTCCGACCGGGCCGGGACGGCCGGGCTCCGAACATACCGAAAAAATGTTATCGATCGGACCACGAATCCGCAGCCGCTTCCTCACACCGCCCGCGCCACGACTACCGTCTGCATTTCCACCGGGGCGTCGGCATAGGCGGCGCGGAAGGATTGTTCATCCGGGAAGCGCTCCACCGGGACCCGGCGGAAGGGGACTTGCGCCTCAATCCGATCGCAATCGAATGGCCACGGGCTCACCTTGACCGTCCATCCGCCGGAGTATCCGACGCTCAGATGTTGTGGCTCTGCGCTCGGGCGAGGGGAGATGTTCTCGATCGTGGCGAACGGGTTGCCGCTGCATAGCAGCGCGAGGCTCACCTGGTCCATCGCCTTGAGGATGTGGTAATCGCTGAGCAGTAGGTCCTCGGCCTCGCTCGTGCGGCGTTTGTCCAGGCCGATCGTCAGCGGCAGATCGGTCCGCAGGCCCAGCGCCGTGCGCAGTTCCTCCTCGATCTCGATCTGCCGCTGTTGGAATTTATTGAGCTCGAAAAGCTCCATCGCGTGATGCGGCCGCAACTCCGCGGCAGAGTAATGCTGCTGCTGGAGCGCGGAGAGCGCCAGCGTGTGCAGGCTTACGAGCAGGGCGCAATACGGGCCGTGTTCCCGGGCGAGGCGCACGGATTCCGCCCAGACCTTCGTCGATATTTGCGGCGGGGTTTCGAAGACGTGGAGCGGCCACTGCTGGGGATTGAGCGTTGGCTCGCGATCGTGCAGGTCCCAGCCGTGGTCGTGCAAGGTCACGGCGTCGATGACTTCGCCGCGGCGCGACGGGGCGGCGAAGCGCGCGTTGCCGTAGCGCTCCGCCAGCCGGCCCGCGAGGCGGGCGTGGTCGTCCTGGGTGATGAGAAGAAAGTCGCCGCCTTGACGATGTCGGATCATGCGCCTGCATTGGACCGCGGGGGAGGCAAAAAGAAAACGGCCAAAGGCCGGGCTCGTGCGGCCCGTGGCCCGTCGAGGCCGTAACTCATGTTTGTGGCGGTTCCCCTTGGTGAGGCAGACATTCTTGTCTGTGTCGGGGCGGGGAGTGGAGGCATTCTTGCCTCCCGAGCCGACCCGAAGCGTTGTTGCGAGTCCGCTCAGGGGGCAGGAATGCCCCCGCTCGCGGACTCGCGACAGACAAAAATGTCTGCCCCACCTCCTAGACAGACAAGAATGTCTGCCCCACCTCGGATAGCAGACGAGAATGTCTGCGCCACCTCGGCGACAGACAAGAATGTCTGCCCCACCTTCAGGCGATTCGCCACATTCGTCAGTTACAGCCCTCCGCAGATCCCGCCCGAATCCCATCTTGTCGCGCCCGTGGGCTTCGCTAGGCTATGCAAAGGCGGAGGCGAAACACCCGCCCAAAAGGAAAGAGGATGGAACTCATTGCGCTGGCGGTCGCGGCATTGCTGGTGCGCGTCGGGGTCGCGCTTTACGCGACCGGCACGGCCCGCGCCAAAAACTCGGGCGGCGCGGTCTTGCGCGTCATCGCGGATTTGTGCGTAACGGTCCTCGCTTTCTGGGCTTTCGGGGCGGCGTTCTTGTTCGGGGAACATCGCTTCGCCTTCTCGGTGGATGGCGACTTTCTGTTCGGCCGGGGAGTCACCGCGCTCGCGACGGCGACAATCCTGTTCCACCTGGCGATGATCCTGACGGCCAGCGCCGCCGTGGGGCTGGCGGTAGCCGAACGCGGCAAGTTCTTCGTCGTGTGTGCCGCTTCGCTGGTGCTCGCGGGGTTCATCCTTCCGGTGACCGGGCAATGGGCCTGGTCGGGCTGGCTTTGGCGGCGGGGGTATTTCGATCTGGCGGGCGCATCCACCCTGCACGTGGCCGTGGGCGTTTTCGCGGCGGTGGGGGTGGCAGTAGTGGGGCCGCGGACCGGGAAATTCAATCGCGACGGTTCCTCGGCCATCCTGCCGGGGCATAACTTGCCGTTGCTGTCGGTGGGGGCGCTGACGATTCTCGTCGGCTGGGTGCCGTACATTGCGGGCGCGGGCCTGGCACATTTGCGATATGAGCGGGGGACTGAAGTGATTTACGCCGCCCCGGGCGCTTTCAACGTGCTGCTCGCCGCGGCGGCCGCCGGGCTTGCGAGTCTGGTCTATTCTCACTTGCGATACGGGAAGCCGGACATCATGCTCACCGTGACGGGATTGCTCGGCGGACTCGTCGCGGTCTCCGCGGGGGCAACGGCGCTGCCGGCCTGGGGAGCCGTTGTCGTCGGCGCGGTGGCGGGCACCGTCGTGCCGCTGTCGGTCGTCATGATCGACCTCCGCGGCCGCCTTGACGACCCGGGCGGCATCATCGCAATCCACGGCATCGGCGGCGTGTTGGGGACGCTCGCGGTCGCATTCGTCGTTCCCGCAGCCCCACTGGTGGCCAAGGCCGAATCGGCAAACCCGCCCGGGAGTCTCGCCCGCGCGCATTTGCAGCAGCTTGGCATCCAGTTCCTGGGAATCGGGGCCATCGCCGTCTTCTCGGGAGTCGTTGCGCTCATCCTCTTCCTGGCCCTGAAGAAAACCGTCGGCGTCCGCGCCAACGATGCCGACGAGTTCGACGGCCTCGACCTCGCCGAGCATGACATTGGGGCATATCCAGATTTTCAGCAGACGACGATTAAGAGTTATCATCTGCGAGAGGTGTGAGGAGGGAGGAGGGAGGAGCCAGTAACTGAGGACTGAGGACTGAGGACTGAGGACTGAGGATCTGAAGTTGAAAATAGCCCGAATAGTATAGTCTGGCTTCTGGCTCCTACTTCCCCCCAAGCTTCTCCTTCAACGCCTCCAGCGATTCCACCCCCGCCGGAAGCTTTGCTTCTTCGATCAGCATGACCGGAATTCCATCGCGCACCGGGTAGGCCAACCCGCCCACCTCCGCGATCAGGAAATCCCCCTCCGCGCGCAGCGGGCTGTGCGTAAGCGGGCAGCGAAGCATTTCGAGCAGGTCAGGATCGATGGCGTGGGAGGGGGTCGTGGAACTCATGACGAAAATATAGGCGTTCACCCGTTCGGAGGGAAATTCTCAGTCCTCAGTCCTTCGTCCTCACTCCCACTCGCACAGTCCTTCGACGTACGCAGCGGATCCATCCCTCAGCCATCCGTCGAGCTGCGCCTGGTCCTTGAGTTGTTGTCCGCGCGGGCGGGGGACTACCACGTATCCGCAGTCGATCTCGGGAAGGGCGGTCATGTCGCCCCAGAGTTTCTCGAACTGCGCGACGGGGAAGACGTCTTCCTGGCCGTGGCCCCAGCGTTTTTTTACGTCTTTGAGCGTGATGTATGTGGGCATTTTCGCGCCGGCCGTGCGGATGGCGGATGAGACTTTTTGGGCATCGGACAGGCTCTCGCGGTCGAGGCCGAAGGCGGTCAGGAGTTTGTCGATGTCGATCCACGTCGTCATCGTGTTGTAATAGGAGAGTCCGAATTCCTGCTCCTCGTGCGGCATGGCCAAGCCTTCGACAAGGCGGACTTTGCCGTTCACGCGGGCGAGGCCGCCGCCGCGGTCATCAATCCGGCGATTGATCACTTCAAACGTCAAACACGACCCGCGCGCGATGTGCAGCCCGAGCATCGCCGGGTCCACGTCCGCGCCCACCGTGTCAATGTTGTGAAGCATGAGGTGCTTGAGCGCGGGCCGCTCGCGGAGGAGTTCCGCCAGTACGCCATTGCGGAGGAGGTTGGGCACTTCGAACCAGTGGCCGACGGGATGCAGGCATTGGGAGGGGAGGTTGTCGGTGTAATCGCCCGCCTCGCCCGCCTGCCGGGCCCAGCCGATGAGAGCGGCGTGCAGGCTTTCGCGCACCTTCTGCTGCTGCTCGTCGAGCATCCGCTGTGGCAACTCTTCCCACGCGAACCGCAGGTCGCGCTCCGTCGGCACCATTCGCAGCCCGACCGTTTTTCCCTGTGAAAGCCGTAACAGGCCTTCGTACCCGTAAAAATCGCGGGCGGCGAGAAACGTCTCGATCGGCTCGTGCGTGAGATAACTCGTCGCAAAGACGTGAGGGAGCGGCGCGCCGTGCGCCTTGCCCACCTTGCGGCTCTTGGCCAGATGCACTTCGATGAACGTGCGATGGCGGCCGCCCAGTTTGCAGAACGGGTGGAGTGCTTTGACGACACCCGCGCCTTGCGTCCATCGGCTGCCCGCGCCCGCCGCCAGGGAAATGACGCCCACTTCGCCGGCCTTTAGGGCCTGGGTTCCGAGCAGCGTCCACTCTTTCAACTGCCCGGGCTCGCGCTGGCCGAATTCCTGTAGGTCGGAGAGATCGACGACGTCTTCGGGCTTCACGTCTTCGATCACGGTGTTGGCCGGCAGTCGATTTTGCGCCAGGCCCGTGCGGCCGCCCTTAAGGTCCGTGCGGATTTGCTCGTGCTGCTCGCGGTCGAAGCCAAGCTCGTCGAGCATGCCCCGAAGGTTTTGGCCGCGCGACCCTTCGCCGCGGGCGCGGGGGATCAGGCGGTCGAAGAGCGTTTCGACCATGCCGCGCAACCCAGTGTCCTCGCGGCAGGCCGCGCCCAGTCGGTCCAATTCGGCCCGGCGCAGCGGGGAAAGCTGCCGGGGATCGGTCCGCAGCCACTGCGGGGCCATAAACGCGTAGTAAGCGGGCGGGAGCAGCGCCTTGTCATCCTCCAGCAACCCGGCGAACGTGCCGTGCGGGTTGATGGCGAAATCGTACACCACCGGCTCCATTGCGAAGGGCAGCGCGTTTTGCAGATCGCGCTTCACGGCGCTCATCGTCTCCGCCAGGAACTTCTGCGCCTCGGCCTTGCGCGTGGGCTCGAAGATGAAGCCCATGCCACCGCCGGACATGCCGCCGAGCATCCAGAAGCCCCAGAAATCACCGGCGAATTTTTCCTTGACGCGGGCAATAAGCGTTTCGGTGTAGTAGGTGCTCGCCCACGGAATGATGGTCTGGATGGGCCCGAAGAAGTTGCGCGTGGTGGCGGCGCCGATTCCTTTCACGTCGTCGGCCTTTAGCGCGCCCAGGATGCTTTCAAGGATGCCGATGGCCTGCTTGCGGGCGTCCCATTCGGCCTCGCTACGGAGCAGGTATTTTTCGGTCACCATTTCGAGGATCGGCCCGACGTTCTGTGCCATGCCGCCGTGGACGAGGACGAGGCTTTCCTGCAAATGCTTGCGGACGGCATCGGACGCGTCCTCCGGACCGAGGATCTTGTGAGTCGGCAGCAGCCTTCCCCGGCTGACGCCGAATTCTGGATCGCCCTCGCGCGCGGGCGAGCCGGCGATGAGCTTCATTCCCGGCCACACGCCGCCCGAGTCCTGCCACCCACCCCCGGACCCGCCGATCCATTCGCCCAGAATCGCCCGGGCGGCGATGAGCCTTCGCTCTTCTTCGCGCAGAGGGCCGGTAAGGCTCTTGGCCTGGCCGGTGGCCCGCATACATGCTGAAATAAGTGAACCCAACAAGTTGGTGGAAACCGCCAGCCGCGAGCCCTTGGGGATGTTGTTGACGCTGCTGACGATCTCGAGCCCCAGCCCCGGCCCGACGACGCGGCCCAGCAGCGCGGCGAGGCTTTGCCCCGAGCCTTCGACGCCCGGCGGCACGATCCCGGATGCGATCACCGCCGCCTTGAGCAAGCCCAGGTAATCGCGTGCGAAGTCGAATACTTCGGGGAGGCTGGTGATGTCCGCGCGGGCGGCGAGGTCCACGCTCACCAGCCGCAGCACCGGCTCGTCGATCACGCGCAGGTACGCTTCCACCGGCGGCTTGGGCGTCGCGTCGCGGCCGAGCACCGCCAGGTCGATCGACACGTTCAAGACCCGCGCGCCTTCGGGGAAATCCATCCCGAGGAAAAAGATATCGCTCCAGGCGCTGTGCGTGAGGTCCATCCGCACGGGGGTCTTTTCGGCCAGGATCGGGAACGAGCCGTCGAAGGCCGAGCGCTGAAGCAGTTCGGGCCGGATCTGCAGCGGCTGATCCGCCGGGTGCCCGATGCGGAACATCCACTGGTTCCCCCGCACGCCGCGCACGCTCCGTCGCACCTGGTTGGCGAGGGTCTGGAAGGCCAGATCGTGGTACGCCGCGGCGAGCGCGCTGCAGATCGCGTCGCTGGGCCCGTCCTTCTTTTGCACGTCGAGGAACGTCTCGACCGCCTCCTCAAATCGGCGGGTGAGCAGGTTGTTGTACCCGTCAAACGGCACGTGCCCTTTGGCCGCGACGCCCGGCTTGGTGGGGAGGTGGAAGCGATGAATCGCGTAAAGAAAGAAGAGGGCGCGAACGCGCTGATAGAGGTTGTCGCTCTGACGCCTGAAGCGATCGAGCTGCTCGCACTCGGCCAGCAGTTGGTCGAGCGAGGCGCGGCGCGCGAAAACGTCGAGCGACAGGTCCCGCACCGCCGGGTCTTCGGACGTGATGATTCGGATCAACTCACCGGGCATGGCCATATCTCAATAAATGAAGGCGATCCACGAAGACGATCCACGAAGGGGGACACGAAGGAACACGAAGGAATGCACGCGGCCTAAATCCGAATTCCGAATTCCGAAAACCGAATCAAATCCGAATGACGAATTCGGAATGCCAAGTTCGGCGTCGTTCCGCGTATTCGGAATTGGGATTTCGGATTTGATTCGGGCTTCGGGGATTCGGAATTCGGATTTATTCCCTTCTTGGGTTCATTCGTGTCCCCCTTTGTGTCCTTCGTGGATTGAATTTCCACTGCGTTCGCGGGTCGCCAGCAGTTCGACCATCTGGGAGAGGATTTCTTCGCGGTCGTCTCCGTCCAGCGCCAGCGCGAGCTGGGCGGAAAGCAGGCCGTAGCGGACGCCGATGTTGTAGCGGAGTCCCTGCACTTCCAGCGCGAGGTAACGCTCCTTGCCAGCGAGCTGTGCGAGGGCGGGGGAGAGCTGCACCGGCTTGCCTTCGCGGGCGGACGTCACCAATTCGCCCAGCAGTTCCATCACGCCGGGCGTCAAAACGTGCATGCCGAAGAAGCAGAGATAATGCCCCGCCCGCAGCCCCGGCACGATCAATGACTGCTCGGCCTCGGTGGGCGTGGGCTTTTCCACGACGTTTTCCACTTCGTACAGATGGTTCTGCCCCGGCACGCGCCGCCCGCCGACGGTGCCGTAGTAGGTGAGTACGTTTTCCCGCGTCGGCTGCACCGCCGACACGCTGCACGACTGGGCCTCGGCCATCTGCACGAGCTGCCGGGCGCAGCGCACCTTCCCCCGGCTGACGTACAAGTGATCGCTCACCAAATGCAAAAATGGGTCCGCCCCCACGTATGCCCGGGCGCAGTAGAGCGCATGCCCGTACCCCAGCGGCGAAGGCTGCTCGACGAAGTGCAGCCGCCCGGCCAGATCGCCCGCGGCTGTGGCGTAGCTCTTCTGGTCGCCCGGGGTCACGACAAGGCAGACCGTCTCCACCCCCGTGCTCAGGGCCTCTTCGAGGATGATCTTCAGCGCCGACTTCTGCACGCCGTCGCGATCGACAAGCGTCTGCAAAGGCAGCGCATGCTGCCCCCGAGCGGCGGCGGTAATCACTGCTTTACGAACTTTCATATGCGGCATGTCCTCCGGTGAGCCGGAGCATGGCATATCAACGCGGGATTATCAACGACAGTTGGATGCGGAACGCATGGCAAATCCGAACGCCGCGGAAGCGGAAATCCGAATTCCGAATCCCCGAAACCCGAATGAAATCCCAAGTCCGAATGACGAAATCCGAATGCAGAGGCAGCCCCGAATGACACGAATGAAGAACACGGATGCGCACGAATGAATGAAGACTTCTTATTCGTGCCCATTCGTGCTCATTCGTGGCTCCCCGGTTCTTCGTGGCATGGGCGGCCCGCCCATGGGCCCGCCGCTATAGCGGCAAAACACGGGCGGGCCGCCCGTGCCACGAGAGGAGAAAAACCACTTCCATTGCATCTCTTCGGATTTGGGATTTTGACATTCGGATTTGATTCGGGTTTCGGCGATTCGGAATTCGGATTTCCGCACGAGCCTATTGCCACTGCTTCAACCCCTCGACCAGCGCCAGCATCTCCGTCCGTTTTTTCTCGAACAGCGCAAAGAGCACGATGATCGCGCTGCCCAGCAGGATGCCCGCCACGTACCAGATCCACGTCCATTGGAGCTGGCTGGAGGCGTAATAGATCATCGTCACCACCGACAGCGCGAGGAACGCGGTGCCCAGGAAGAGGAACGGCCGCACGCGGAACATCACGCCCACCAGCACGCCAATCACCGACAGCCCCGCAAGCACCAGCGGCAGCCATGGTGCGACCGCCACGCCGTTGAGGAATATGTCCGCAGTTGACGAGACGTAGACCACCAGCAGGCAGCCGTAGCGGATGGTGCGGAGCGTGTCGGGGGTGAGGCGGCTGCGGTTGAGCTGTGCCGCGGCCAGCACCGACAGTGCCGCGGGAATAAACCACAATTGCGGGTGCTCGGCGATCCCCCAACCCGACATCCGCGCAAGCACGCTCCACAGCGCACCGTTGGCGGCCATCGCTGCGATAAGCCCGAATGCGAACGATTTTCGCAACGCCGCCAGCATCGCGTAGAAAACGCAGACGGTCAGCAGCAGCCCCGTCAGGCTCACGTTCACATGCGGCCCGGGGAGCCAGAATCCGATCACGGGTAGCAGCGGGAGAAAGATCCCCGTGCGAGTCAGCGGCTCGGAGAGGATGAAATGTTTTTGTCGCGCGAGCAGTTCTCCCGCGCCCACGCCCGCGAACGCGATGGCCATAACGATCAGCGGCCAATACTGCTGAAATACGCCGCCGAATAGCTGGGGCTCGGTGAGGCGCACATGAACGAAAGCCAGCCCGAGCATCGCCTCGGCGGCGTAGACGCACCGCACCCGCACGCGGTCGGACAAACCCGATGCCTCACCCCTTCGAAGCGCCGCCACGAGTGCGCCCGCGCACCCGGCCAACAGGGCCGCGAGGACGATGAGCACCTCGGGCGTACCCACGTTGAACCCGGCGGCCATGGCCCTGCCGAACGCTTCGAGCAGCAAGATTCCCGCCAGCGCCATCGCCGCGGCAACGCCCAGCGGCGCAGCGATTCTTCGGCCCGCTTCCGTCCATAGGCCGGTCGGGCCAAAAATCCGCGGCAGCGCGAGGGAGTAGAACGCAGCGGCCGCGGTGAAAACCGTAAACACGACGATCACCCGGTCAAGCAGTTCGTTGGGTGGGAACGAGCGCGGGTCAAGCCACGACCAGCCGCATGCGATCATCGC
>JAQGHP010000745.1 GCA_028288775.1 Phycisphaerales bacterium
AGTGCAGAATGCAGACTGCAAAAGTCAAAATGAAATGCGGCCGCGGGCGGGTATTCCGCCCCCCTCCGACCGCTCTGCATTTTGGTTTTTGCACTCTGCATTCTGCACTCTTCACTCTGCACTCGACCCTTATTGAACCGGCTTGCGGAAGCCCGGGTCGGTGTTTTGGGCGGCGCGGGGCTCGGCCTGCTCGGTGAAGGGGCTGGCGTAGTACGACCGCCGGATGTCGGGCGACGCTCCCAGCGCGTGGGGTTTGTAGCCGTCTTCCAGGGCCGGATTGCAGCCCGCCGTCGCGAGCAGGGCGGATGCCAGACATGCGACGCATACGGTCGATTTTATCAAGGCGGACTTGGGTCTTGTCATTTGCAAGTTGATACCTCGGACAAGAGAATAGCCCCGGCGGGGGAAAATGTCACCCGAATCGGGGTGGAGCGGCATCGAGTCGAGGAGCACATGGCCAAAGTCGAGTATCAAGCGCAAGCCGGAATCGAGCTGGCCGCCCTGAAGAAAAAGGGGACGGGCGAGGTGGACCTCATGCGCCCGGGTAACGGGACGCCCTGGGAAGACCGCGGCTCGATCGGATCGGTGGGCGCGTATTTCCAGACAGCCCTAAAGAGCCTCACGTCCCCCGGCCTGTTGATGGACCATATCCGCCGACCGGAAACGACGGACGATGCGAAGTTGTTCGCGATGATCTGTGCCGCAATGTGGGCGATTGGTACGCTGCTCTGGCGGGTGTGGTATTACCGCCAGGTCACGGCGCCCGATTCGGGATTCGACGTGGACCCCACCTTTTTCTGGATCACTTCGCTCGTCGCGTGCGTGGTGGTTTTCGGGGCGGTGTGGCTATGGATGCGGGCGGGTGTGGGGCTGTATTCGAAACTCGCCGCGACGGAAATGCGCAACGCGACGCCGACCCTGACCTACAACCTTTTCGCCTACAGCCTGGGGCCCAGCCTGCTGGCAGTGGTGCCGGTGTTCGGGCAGGGGTTGGCGCTGTTGTGGATCTTCATCGATCTGGTGGTCGCCGGGAAAAAGCGGCTGTACATGAAGGCGACCAGCGCCTTCATCAACCCGTTCATCCTCTTCTTCTGTGCGATCGCGATCGGCGCGGTGTTTTATTACGTCGGCGGCGTCCTGGTATGGCGCAAGGCCCTGAGCATGACGGGCGTGGAGCCCAAGCCGCCCGCGCCAGTGATCACGGGCGTACACAAGTAATGAGAGCGAATTGCCGTAATGGAAAGAAGGTCCGGGCCGTCGTGGCCCGGACCTTCTGCTTTCACCCTTCGCCGACCTGATGCGATTGTGCCCGATGCCCGCCTCCCCCTGTGAATTTCCCGCGCTCGCGTCGCCGTCGCCCGGCACGCGGGCGCAACGTCATCGCCTATTGGCAAGAATCCGCAGGCGATACCAGGTGGTTACGCAGGAGGCCGTCATTGGCGCATTGCGGTTTGCGTTCACGCGCGTGGCCGATCCCGACCGCGTGCTGGACGAGGTAGCCGCCGCGGCCGATCTGCACGACCGCCTGCACGGCTCGCGATCGGAGGGGAGCCAGCTTCATCTGCCGTACTGGGCGGAGTTGTGGGACAGCGCGTGGGGTATGGGAAAATTCCTGCAGAGGACTGAGGGAAAAGGACTGAGGGCTGAGTCGCCCACACCCCAACTCAGTCCTCAGTCCTCAGTCCTCAGTCCTACTCACGTCCTCGATCTCGGCTGCGGCATGGGTCTCTCCGGAACGGTCGCGGCGGCACTGGGCGCACGGGTGGTCTTCGCCGACCTCGAAGCACCGGCACTGCTCTTCGCCGCCCTCAATAGCCTGCCCTGGCGCCGGCGCGTGCGCACCCGACGGCTCGACTGGCAGCGCGACCGGCTTTGCGAAAAATTTGATCTGATCCTCGGCGCTGACATTCTCTACGAGCGCTCGCAGTGGCCGTTCCTCGAACCCTTTTGGCGCGCCCACCTCGCGCCCGGCGGCAGTGTCCTGCTCGGCGAGCCGGGCCGGCAGACCGGAGACCTTTTCGTGGACTGGATCAAGCCCCGCGGCTGGGTGCTCACGCGCCACGAAGAATCTGTGAGCACGCGCCCGACGCCCATCCGCCTGTTGCACATCCGACCGGAAAACTGACTGCCCCCACGAATTTGTTGCACAAAGCCGGACCCGGCCCGCGTCTAATAGTCGGCGGCCGTCCGCGGCAGGGCGATCGCCTGTAGCGCGGCACGATCTCCTGTCCCCTCCCCCGGTACTCCGGTGGGAGGGTTAGGGAGGGGGTTCGACGCGAGCGGGAAAGCCTCGTAGACGCGGTGCCGGTGGTGCCGAACCCCCTCCCCTGCCCTCCCCCGGAGTACCTGGAGAGGGAGAAATCGCCACGTGCGATCGCCCTGCCTTCCGCAGGCCGATGGCGCGGAAACAAGGGAACAAGAGTCGTGGCCGAAGCGGATCTGACGGACATCTACCGGCGATACCGTCAAGGCTTGTTCACGCTCGCCTTGTCGGTGACGGGATTTGCGGCTCGGGCCGAGGACGACGTCCATGAGGAGTTCGAGCGGCTCTGACGGAAGTTCGATCCGCTCGACGGGCTGCAGGTCGCGCAGGCGGTGGCGTACGTGTTAGCCGCGGTGCGCAATGCGGCGATTGACCAAGTCCGCCGGGCTCCACGCGGGGCGGACGATGCGACCGCGGCGTCAATTTTCTCGCCTTTGGCGGGGCCGGCGCAGAGCGCCATCGATTCGGAGCGGGAGCGTTCGATTGCCGCGGCGGTGGACGCGCTTCCCGCGGACCAGCGGGAAGTCGTCGTGCTGCGAGTGTATGGGCAACTTTCGTTTGCGGAAGTGGCCGTGGTCGTGGGCGCGCCGTTGGCGACGGTCGCCGCCCGCTATCGGCGGGCACTGGAGCGATTGCGGCTGCGGCTGGAGCGTGTGTTATGAATGAGGAATCGTTTGATGACGTGTCACGGGGCGAGCTCGCAGGCTTCGAGCCCGCCGAGGAAATGCTGCGACGATTGCCTTTGCGTCCGCCATCCGATGCGCTCGACGCTAGGGTGCTGCCGCTGCTTGAACGCATACGGCCCGGCGGAAGAGTGCGGGCGTTTGTGATGGGGCTGGCCGCGGCGGCAGCGCTAGC
>JAQGHP010000749.1 GCA_028288775.1 Phycisphaerales bacterium
CAAGGAGGCGGTGATGTTCGTCGCCTCCGGGACGATGGCCAATCAGCTCGCCTTGCGGCTAAACACGCAGCCGGGCGATGAGGCGCTGATGGAGACGGGCGCGCACGTCTTCGGCAAGGAAGCCGGCGCGGCGGCTGCGTTGAGCGGCGTAACCTGCCGCCTGATCGAAGGCCGGCAGGGCATCTTCACCGCCCAGGATTTCCTCGGGGCCCTGCGCCCTCTGGATATTCATCACTCCCCCACCCGGCTGGTGTGCGTGGAGAACACCCACAACGTAGGCGGCGGCAGCGTCTGGCCGCTGGCGACGCTGGCGGAGCTGTCCGCCGCGGTCCGGTCGCGCGGGCTCAAGCTGCACATGGACGGCGCTCGGCTGTGGAACGCCTCAATCGCCAGCGGAATCCCCGAGCGCGCGTACATCGAGCTTTGTGATTCCGTGGCCGTCTGTTTCTCGAAGGGCCTGGGCGCACCGGTTGGCTCGGCACTGGCCGGGCCGACGGAGTTCATCGACCGCGGCCGCCGCTTGCGCAAAATGCTCGGCGGCGGCATGCGCCAGGCGGGCCTGCTGGCCGCGGGAGCTCTCTACGCCCTTCGCCATCATCGCGAGCGCCTTGCGGAAGATCATGCCAACGCCAAGGCGCTGGCGGCGGGCTTATCTGAGATTCCCGGCATCGAGCTGGAAGCGAGCGAGATCGAAACCAACATCGTGCGGTTTCGCGCGCCAGGACGGGATTCCCGCAAGGTTGCGAAGGCGCTGGCCGATCGGGGCGTGCTGGTTCTCGACACGGGCCCGGATGCGATCCGCGCCGTGACGCATCTAATGATAAGCCCCAATGATGTGCGAATGGCCGTACGAATCGTCGAGGAAGTAATGCGGTCTGCCTAACCGACGTAGGGGAAGAGGTGATGGACCGCCATGCCGTGGACCGGATGATTTCCATTCACACCTTGCGATCACCCCTTCGCACCATGCTTTTTTAGCAGGTCGATCAGCGGCTGTTGATTGGCCTGCTTTGCGAGGTCCAGCGGGGTTTGCTTGTTGTCGTTGGGCTGATTGACGTCCAGCCCCTTGCCGATGAGGAACTCGGCGGCCTTGAGTTGGCCGTGGAACGCAGCTTCGTGAAGGGCGGTGCCGCCGATGAAGCCCTTGGACTTGGGGTCGGCGCCTTTGGAGATCAGGTATTCGACAATGGCCCGGCTGTCGGTGAATACGCTGCCCGCCGCGACATGGATTGGACGCCGGTTGAAGCCCCCCGCCGCCTCGATGTCGGCGCCGTGCTTGAGCAACACGTCGATGACGTCCTTTCGGCCCCACTCTGCGGCGGTGTGAAGCGCGGTGTTGCCGCGGGGGTCCTTCGCCTTGGGGTCAAGCTTGAGAGTGATGAGAAATTCGGCCATTTCTCCGGTTTGGGCCGCGCCCAGCAGCCCGGGCTCGGCCTTCGCGTTCGCCCCTTTTTCCGCCAGAAACTTCACGACTTCGATTTTCCCGGAAGCCGCGGCGTTAAAAAGCGGCCCGGTCCCTTGCGAATTCTTCAACTTCGCGTCGGCCCCATGAGCAACCAGAAGTTGAACAATCTCCAGCGATCCCTTGTCCGCCGCCTTCTGCAACGGCAGCGCATAGTTCGCCTCCGCATTGGCCAGCGCCGGGGTCTGGTCGAGCATCTTCTTGATGTCTTCGGGTTTCTTCATGAACACGGCGTCGGCGAAATCCTGCGCGAGCTTTGCGTCCACCGCGTCCGCCGGGGCCGCGGCCGGCGCGGCCAACGCACGCTGGCCGGCCGTGCAAAAAGCGAATGCAAGGAAGAGAGCGATAGCCGTCTTGGCCTTTTTGATTGGGCGATCCATTGCGACACTCCGCGTAAGTGAGAGGGCAGGCCGCCCGCGCCGATCATGTGCTTCCCTGGCCTGTGCGGAGAAAGATACCTGACGCGCTGAGAAGGGTAAATCGAAAAGTTGCCCGCTCCCCATCCAGCTAAATTGGGACGCGAAGGCGAGCCGGGCCCCGCAACTGATGCGCAAAAAAGAATCCGGCCCTCGGTGCGGGAAAGGATAAGCGACCGAGGGCCGGGATTCAGGGTGTTTCTATCGGAGGGTTGAAGCGTTCAAGAATTTTTGGGTTCAAGGGCCATAGCGTTGCCGCCTTGGTGAACCCTCGAACCTTTGGACCCTTAAACCCTTGAACTTTCTCACGCCGCCAGCGGCTGAGTCGAGAGGTACAACCCCAGCATGCCGCGGTCGATGTCTTCCATGTCCACCAGGCGGCCGGCGACGTCGTAGTTGTTCGCGCCCAGGTTCTGTACGCGGCTGACGGTCAGCCAGCCGGTCCATTCACGCTTGGGGGAGGGGTCGTTCGCGGTCGTGTCCACGAACGGGCAGATGCCGGCGTACGCGGGCAGTTCCAGGCGGACGCGGATCTGGTTGTCGGGGCGGAGGCGGGCGTCGCTGGTGCGGATGCGCACTCCGCCGGGCGAAATGTCCACGAGCTGGCCGAGCTGTGCCTTCTCCCGGCGGTTGGCGTCCACGCGCTCCACCGCAATGCCCTGCGGCTCCAGGTCGTGCCGGCGGAATTGCCGACGCTCAGCGCCGGTGGCGGTCTTCTGCAATTTCATGTTCCCTTTTCCCGTGGTCGGCGTGGGCAGTGACATCTTCGATGCTCCCGTGGTTGGTTCCCTTGTGGCACCTTTCGTATCGGCCCGGAGACGCGGAGACTTTTGGTAATTTGGGTAGTTTTGATAAGTGGGGAACAAAGTCTCCTATCGGACGTTCTTTGGCTGCTGCCAAGGCGGAGGAAGGCGCGAATCGGGTTTCCAAGCCAACCTTCCCGCCCGCGTAATGCACCCGCGATCCGTAGTGAGATACCGGAGCGAGGCATGCTCGTCTGAGGCAAGGACGCGTCCGATATCCCTGCTCGATCCGTCGCCAAGTCTTCCGAACGCCCGGCTTTATCCGGCGGAACTGGATGGGGCCGATTCAGGTTCCATGTGGATTGCGTTCGGGGCACTGCGGAAAATCCCGGGTGATGCCGGCAAAAATTCTGCTGCAATTTTTTGCGCTTTCGTTTCAACTCGACCTGTGTTGAAAGCGTCGTATACTGTGTCGGGCTCGCTGGATGATGAGCGGCTGATCGGTGCGGCCGCCCGAGACTCAATACGCCAGGCGTTGTAACCGTGTCGCGTCTACTTTTGTTGGTCCTTTTCGTCGTCTGGATGGCTGGCCCGCCGGGGCCGCAGCCCGCGGTATCCGTCTGGCCAAACCTCGTCCTGTTTATTGGATTTTACGCCTTGCTCGTCTTGATGCTTGGGCTGTGGAGCCGGGTGCTTGCCCGGCGGGTGGCCGCGAGCAATTTCCACCGCAGCCTTCGCCGATTCAATCAAGTCATGCTTGCGGCACGGGTCATGGTGCCCGTCTGGTTTACCGTCGGCGTTTACATGCTCGGCTGGGGCACGCTGGTGGCGACCGGCATCGGCCCCTCCCTCTACCGCACCTGCATCGGCGTGCTGATCGGCACGGTGCCCGCGTTTATGACGTGGATGGGCCTCTGGTGGTCGCAGTACCCCGCCGACCGCGCCCTGCGCGAGCAGAACTTGCTCAGTGATCTGGATAACGATATCCCCCTCTATCGCCCGCCCCCCTTCCGCAGTTACTTCTCCGCGAACCTGCGCGTGCAGGTGTTGTTCACGATCGTTCCCGTGTTGCTGATCGTGCTCATCCGCGACGCCCTGATGAAAATCGCGCAGCACACCATTAGCACCGGGCACTTCGAAGGCAAGGCGGAATACATCGAGATGGCCGCGTCGATCATCGCGGCGGGCACGGTCTTTCTCTTCGTCCCCGCGCTCCTCCGCCGCGTGCTCAGCACCGAGCCCCTGCCCGGCGGGCCGCTCCGCGAGCGCCTCGTGACGATGTGCCGTCAGGCGGGCGTGAAGTACCGTGAGATTCTCCTCTGGAAAACCCACAACAACGTCGGCAACGCCGCCGTCATGGGCGTGCTGCCGCAATGCCGGTACGTGCTGCTCTCGGATGTTCTGCTCGAGCGGATGAGCGACGAGGAAGTCGAGGCGGTCTTCGCACACGAGCTGGGCCACGTCGTCCACCGCCACATGATCTGGTACGCCGTCTTCTTCATTGTGGCGCTGCTGGGCGTGAGCGTAGCCGGCACGGCTGTCTCGCAGTGGCTCCCGGGTGTCAACGCACAGGGCACCGGCCCCGTGCTGGCGACACTGCTCGGGGGCATGGGCGTCTTGCTCGTCCTCTTCGGCGCGCTCAGTCGCCGTTGCGAGCGGCAGGCAGACGTCTACGCCGCCCGCACGATGGAAATGCTCAAGGGGCAGGAAGCTACCAATGCAACCGATCTGCTCGTCGCCCCCCGGCAGATCGCCACCGTCGGCGCCGGCCCGCTCGTCCCCGAGCGCGGAGCGAACGAATGGCACGTCGGCCGCTACGGCGCATGGCTCTTCGCCGCGGCGCTGCGGCGAGTGGCGACCATCAACAACATTCCCATCTCCCCCCGCCGACCGTCCGGCACCGGGGTCCGCAGCCGCATCGGCTGGTGGATCGAGAGTGCGGTGGAGTTCACCAACAACTGGCTCCACGGCAGCATCGCCGGCCGCATGCAGTACCTTCAAGACCTCAGCGCCGACCCCCGCCTCACCCGCCACTTCGACCGGAGCATGTTCTGGCTCTATTGTGGATTGCTGTTCGCGTTTTTCACGTCGGTGATGTTCACGGTGATCGGCTGGACGGGCTGATAGAGGATCACGACGTGAGGACTCGCACGCTTCTGCCGTGGCATGGGCGGCCCGCCCATGGTCATGGTATTCCATGACATTCGGAGAAGCAGAACTTACGGCGGAATACCGCCCCCACGGGCGGGCCGCCCGTGCCATGGAAGAGCAGACGGCGGCTTACTTCCTGCCATATAATCGCCCGAGCAATTGCCCATTCAGGAGCGCCAATGCCCTTCTCCCCCATCCCGGAGATTCTCGAAGAACTCAAGCACGGCAAGCCCATCGTCCTCGTGGACGATGAAGACCGCGAAAACGAAGGCGACGTCGTTTACGCGGCGGAGACGGTTACGCCGCAGGCTGTAAACTTCATGCTTACCTATGCCCGCGGGCTGGTCTGTCTGGCGATGACCGCCGAGCGGTGTGATCGGCTGCATTTGCATAGCCAGGTCGAGCATAACACGGCACAGCTTGGGACCGCGTTTACGGTGACCGTGGACGCGCATCCGAAGTTTGGGGTTTCGACCGGCATCAGCGTGAAGGATCAGGCGAAGACGATTGAGGTGGCGATCGCGGACGACGCGCAGCCGCAGGACTTGCTGCGGCCGGGGCACGTGCATCCGCTCCGCGCCCGCGAGGGCGGCGTCCTCGTGCGGGCGGGGCAAACCGAAGGGAGCGTCGATCTGGCCCGCCTCGCGGGGCTCAAGCCCGCGGCGGTTATCTGCGAAATCATGCGGCCCGACGGGGAAATGGCCCGGCGGCCGGAGCTCGAAGAATTCTGCGTCAAGCACGGCCTGAAGATGTGTACCATCGCGGAGCTCATCAGCTACCGGCTCAAACGCGAGCAGTTTGTGAAGCGGATCGAGAGTATCACGCTGCCGACGGATTGGGGGACCTTCCGATTGCACGCGTACCAGAGCTGCGTGGATACGCAGCCGCACCTGGCGCTGTGCAAGGGAGGCGTCGGCGAGATCGGTCCTGACGGCGCGGTCGTCGAGCAGGCCGACCCGGTGCTCGTGCGCGTCCACAGCGAATGCCTCACCGGCGACGTCTTCGGCTCCGGCAAATGCGATTGCGGCTGGCAACTCGCCACCGCCATGCAAACCATCGAACGTGAAGGCAAAGGCGTCCTCCTCTACCTCCGCCAGGAAGGCCGCGGCATTGGCCTGGCCAACAAACTCCACGCCTACGCCCTCCAGGAAAAAGGCCTCGATACCGTCGAAGCAAACGTGGAACTGGGCCTCCCGGTGGACAAGCGCGACTACGGCATCGGCAGCCAGATCCTCCGCGATTTAGGCCTGCGGAAAATCCGCCTGATGACCAACAACCCCAAAAAGATCTACGGCATCGATGGCTACGGCCTGCAAATCGTCGAAGAAGTGCGCCTGCAAAGCGAAGCCGGGGAACACAATCGGCGCTACCTGGAAACCAAGAAGGAAAAGCTCGGTCACAAGCTGTGACGGAATTGCCGAGTGTCAGAAATTTGGGCATGGGGGCCAGGGATCGCGACAAGTTGAGAAGGACGTGCCGTGTCTATGCGGACAGTATTTCTCATTCTCGGCACGGTATTCTCGTTTGTTGGACTTGTCGTGGTGGGGATGTGGCTGTATTCGGGGGACCTTAACTCAATACCGTTTCTCAGCTTGCTCATGATGGTCCTGGTCGTCCTCATCGTGGCGGGCGTGGTGATCTTCCTGCATATCGTGGATCGACGCAGCCGGGCTCTGTTTCAACACCGCAAGCGCATGGGCCTCTGCGTCCACTGCGGCTACGACCTCACCGGCACCGAGGGCAAATGCCCCGAATGCGGCAAATGGACGGTTCGCCGGGCAGTCAACAGCGGAACGGAAAATCCCTAAACCACGGATCCAGAGCCTTCATCATTTCCCCTCGCGCCGATAGCGCATCACCGTCGCCACTTCGAT
>JAQGHP010000763.1 GCA_028288775.1 Phycisphaerales bacterium
CGGTCGCCAGCAAAATGGTGGGCGAGTACGCCCACCCTACATGCTTCAGAGCCGGGGCGTATCGGCCCGGTCGGAGCGAAGCTCCGAATTACTTCCTCTCCCCCGAGTACGAGGGAGAAGGGACCGGAGCGGGCCTCCGGCCCGGCCGGGGCGGCACGCCCCGGTTCTGAATCGTCACGGAGCAATCATATCGGGTTAGAAAGCATCGGCATCACGCCGCGAGGTCGCGGGGCCGGCGGATGTTGAGCTCGTTGGCGATGAACTCCGCGCCCACGTCCCAGGTGTCGCCGTCGTGCGCTTTGCACGCGACCACCTTCACGCGGCTCGACCAGCGCATCGGGCCGGCTTCGAGCTTCACCTGGTAGCGGTCGCCGACGGTGAGGGGACGGCGGGTGTGGAAGCCGACGCCGAGCATCGAGATGTTGCTGACGTAGCCGACAGCGCTCGGGCCGCCCGGGCCGAGCGGGTTGTCGACGCGGACCGTGGCGCGGGCCACGAGCGTTTGCCGGGGCGAGCGGCGGCGCTCCTGGCTCGAGGCCGGCGCGGGTGCATCGATTGCCGCGGGGATCGGAGCCGTCGCCGTCTCGATGACTTGCGCCGGCTCCTGCGGCCTGGGGCTACTGAACGGAAAGCCGTCAGGGAATTGGATCGACATAGTGGACATATCGGGCGGAATATGGGGGCACTGGAGAAGACGGGGAGTGCAGAATGCAAAGTGCAGAATGCAGAGTAAGAATACTCATCACGCCGGGTACGAGCGACAGCGCGGCCCCGGATCGAATGGCGATCGGCGCGAAGAATCCGGGGCCTCGGTGTCCCTCATACCCCGCGTGAATGAACGCGCTCACTCACACTTTGCATTCTGCTTCCGGGGGAAAGATTCATCGGGCAGGATTGCGCGGGGGGTTTTTATTTGCCTATATCTTCGTGCCAGAGGGCGGGGTGCGATTGGATGAAGTCGGACATCAGGCGAGTGCAGGCTTCGTCATGAAGGTCGATCACGTCGATGCCTTTGGAGCGCATGAAGTCGGGCGCGCCGGGGAAATTGGCGGATTCGCCAACGACGACCCTCGGCACGCCGAACTGCACCGCCGCTCCGCTGCATAGATAGCAGGGCATGAGCGTGGAATAGAGAACCGTGTCGCGGTAGGTCTTCTGTCGCCCGGCGTTGGAGAGACAATCGATCTCGGCGTGGGCCATCGGGTCGCCCTTTTGCACGCGGCGGTTGTGCCCGCGGCCGATGATTTGCCCGCCGCGAACCAGCACCGATCCGATCGGCAATCCTCCCTCGGCCAATCCCTGACGGGCCTCTTCGAGGGCGGCGAGGAGGAACGGGGCGTGCTCGGTGGGGTCGAGCGAATCGGGCCGGACGAGCTTCATCACGGGGGCCTCGCTGGCGGTGGGGAGATGCCGCACGTCCGACGGCTGGACGGTCGCGGCGTCGCGGTTTTCCTTGCGGATCGCTTCGTACACTTCCTTGCGATGCACGCTGACCGTACGGGGCGCGCTGATTCCCAGGCGCACCTTCTCCCCGCGGATATCGACAACCGTCACTTCGACGTTGTCTCCGATCATAATCGTTTCGTCACGCGTCCGCGCCAGAACGAGCATGAAGCACCTTCTTGTGGGATCTTGCCACAACTATAAAAGCCCCCACGGGCCGGGGTCGACTCTCTATTGTAATATGGCGGAGGTCGCCAGAGGTCGGTTCAAAAGACCTTAGAGCCCGGGGAAATTTACCTGATTATAGGCCGAGAGGTATGGTGAATGCTTGCAGCGCCCATCACGGCGGCGCTCAATGGATGGGCTTTCCATTGGCCTCGGTAGCAGGGCGGGGGTAACGCTTGTCGCTCTTGCCGACTATGGGGATTTCTATGATGACGTAATTCTCCGCGCCCGGCAGCTGCACCGCGTGCGTGACCGGTTCCCCGCCTCCGAGCATGCGAATTGCCTTAGTCGCCAGGGGCAATTCCTCCGCCGCCCGTTTGCCTTTCATGGCCAGGACCTTCCCGCCGGACTTCACCAGCGGCAGGCACCATTCGGCCAGCCAGTCGAGGGTTGCCACGGCCCGTGCGACCGCCACGTCAAACGTCTGCCGCCGGCCCGACTGGCCGATGTCCTCGGCCCGCTCGCCGGTGACGCGCACGTTGCTGAGTGCCAGCTCCGTCGCCGCCCGTTCGAGAAACGCGGCTTTCTTCTTGGTCGATTCGATGAGCAGCACCTGCGCATCGGGCCGCGCGATGGCCAGGGGGATTCCCGGCACGCCCCCCCCGCTGCCCACATCCGCCAACACAATCGGCCCGGCGGGCAGATACGGGAGGAGCGTGAGCGAGTCGCCAATGTGCTGCACCTCGGCCGCGGCACGGTCGGTGATGCGCGTGAGGTTCATGGTCGCGTTCGCTTCAAACAACAGATCGAGATACCGCGAAAGCCGCTCATGCTGCGAAGCATCGAGCACGACATTCGCCCGAGCGGCGAGGGTGTTCCAAAGTTCATTCATAGACAAAGCCGGAGCGTTAAACCCGAATCCGAATCCCCGAAATCCGAACCAAATCCGAATGACGAAGTCCCAAATCCGAAACGGGGAGCTTACCCGAATAGGCGGAGCGACGAAGAAAGCCGTGAGCCACGAATGAACACGAATGGGATTGAATTCATTCGTGTTTATTCGTGTGCATTCGTGGCTCCCTCTGACTTCGGATTTCGACATTCGGATTTGGGATTTGATTCGGAATTCGGGGATTCGGAATTCGGATTTCCTCAAGGGTTTTCATTCCCCAGGGATATAACTAATCACGCCTTCGAACGGCGAGCTCGCGGTTGCATACCGCTTTTTCGCAATACGCCCCGCCTGGTAGGCCAGCCGCCCTGCTTCCAACGCGTGGTTCATGGCCGCGGCCATCTTCACCGGGTCTTTCGCATGGGCGATGCCGGTATTAAGGAGCACGCCATCGGCCCCCAGTTCCATGGCGATCGTCACGTCGCTGGCCGTGCCGACACCAGCGTCCACGATCACGGGGTAGTGCGGATCCCCCTCTTTCAGCAGTTCCAGGCACAGCGAAATATTCAGCGGGTTGAGCACGCCCTGCCCTGATCCAATCGGGCTCCCGGCGGGCATCACCGACGCCGCCCCGGCTTCCTTGATCCGCACCGCCGCCCGCGGGTCATCGCTCGAGTACGCCAGCACGGTGAACCCTTCCTTCACCAGTTCACGCGTTGCCTCGATCGTGCCGACCGGATCAGGCAGGAGCGTTTTCTTATCCCCGAGTACTTCAAGTTTCACCCACCCCGCGCCTTTGTTCTTCTGCTTCTCCAGCAGATCGCGCCCGAGCAGCGCCACGCGGATCGCATCGTCCGCCGTGAAACAACCGGCGGTGTTGGGGAGAATGACGTACTTGTCGAGATCAAGAAACTCCAGCAAGCTCCGCCCCTGCTTATCCACCAGCCGCTCGCGGCGAACCGCGACCGTCACCACCTGACACCCGCTGGCCTCGAGGGCCTGCTGCATGAGCTCGTACGTGGCATATTTGCCGGTGCCGACGAACAGACGGTTGCGAACTTCAAAGTCTTTGATGCGGAAAACGTCCATGGGGGGATTGTAACCGCTCCGCGCGCATCAGACGACCTTACTTCGCCGGGCCGTCGCGGACCTGCATGCGAACGGTGTCATCGGGCTGAAGCCAGCCGTCGATCGTGCCCCGGCCGGCGGGCGTGGAGTAGGCGATGGTGAAGTGGGATTCGTCGGCCGCGTCGGCCTGGCCGGCGAAGAGCTTGAGCGGTTCGGAGGGTGGAAGGATGAAGGAGAGAGGGTGCGGATTTTCCCAGTGCTCGGAGATCCGAAAAAGTGCGGAGGGGACTTCCGCCACGATGACTGCAAAGGGTTTGTCGGTGCCGACGACGAACTCAGTCGCACTAAAACAAACTTCTACCAAGCGGTTCGGTCCGTTTGGATAGTGACGGCCGTGCGCAAAGACTTCGAGGCTAACACCGTAGCTTTCCCCGGGACCCAACTGGCGTCGGCCTGGCTGAAGCAGCCACATGCCCGACCTACATCGAACCGCGTTCGGGATCCAAAGATCGTTTTTATTGTTTAGATCAATCCATTCCGAAGCCTGTGACGGACCCTGCCCCCGCCAATCGATGAACCAGTTCGCCGAGTAACCTTCGGTGGGAGCCAATTTGTGAACGGCGGGCCTCGTCGTACCAAGGGCACTTGGCACCGCGCCCCGCCAAGGACGCACGTCTTCTGCTTCGTCAAAAATCACCACGTCTGCCGGGTACGTGTGCTTCATGCACCGCTGGAATAGAGCACGCCTCACAGGGGCCGCTCGTAGTCGCGCGTAGACCATCGCAACAGGCGGATAGATCAAATAGCGCACGCAGCCGACCAGCAGCGCGAGCACCACGCTCCGAATCAAAAATCGCCGCCAGTTCCACGCAACCCGCGGCGGAGCGTAATCCAGTTTTGTCACGGTCCCTCCCACGCCGGTTCACCCGCCCCCCACGAATGTCACTATTTCTACCTCATCCCCCTCTTTTAGCGCCGTGTCGTACTTCTCCGTCCGCAGCAGTCGGCGGTTCAGCTCCACCGCGACTTTTTCCGGAGTCAGATTGTACCGCATCACCAGGGCGCGGATGGTCTCCCCTTCGGGGAGGTCGCGGTCTTCGCCGTTTACTTTAATGTGCATGACTGTGCTGCGGGAAAAGGGAGTCGGCTCTGCACTTGCGCGGTTATCGACAAGTACACAACAAGGTCTTGGGGTCGTCGCCCTGCCGCGGCATCGTCCTCTCAAGCATATATCGTGGTCAAGTTCCGAGCCAATCCGGTAATCGTTAGTTTGAAAAGAGGGGTGCCACAGGTCGCGGTACTCCGAGACCTGTGCTTCTGGATTGCCCCAAAGCACAGGTCTGCGGGTACGCCGACCTGTGGCACCCGGCAGACGTCTGAAACTGACCCACTACCGCCAATCCGCCAGACGAGCCCCCTCATCTGCCGGAAGCGTTGACGCGACAAACTCAAAGTCATCACCGCCGGAGGCCTTCCATTTTCTGTCAGTCC
>JAQGHP010000794.1 GCA_028288775.1 Phycisphaerales bacterium
GCAAGACGCTCATCCTTCTGCTGCTGGCAAACCTACTCGCCGCCCACACGGTTCGCTTCAAATTCAATCGCAAGCGCATTGGCATCATCCTCATTCACTTCGGGCTGATCCTGCTGCTGGTCGGCGAGATGGTGACCGGCGCTTACGCCGTCGAAAGCCGCATGCGCATCGACGTGGGCGGATCGTCGAACTGGACGGGCGACACGCGTGAGGCCGAGTTGGCATTCGTCGATACCTCGCCCAAAGACGGCAACGACCACGTCGTTATTTCCCAGGACATGCTCGAAAGTGCCGCGGCAAACGGACAGGCGATTCGCGATTCTCGTCTTCCTGTCGAAGTGAAAGTCGTACGCTGGTACGAAAACGCGGCGTTGCGCTTCCCGATGGAACGAGCCTCGAGCAGCGACGCCATTGATCGCCTCGCCGATACCGGCGCGGACAGCGTCTTTGGCATCACCCGCATGCCCAAGTGGAACGGCACCGAATCGGCGACGGACATGCCCGCCGCCTTCGTGATGCTCAGCAACGGCGGCAAAACGCTCGGCACGTACCTCGTGACGTCGCGCTTCGATCCGGTCAACGGCAATGACCCCGTCCCGATGCTCAACGGCCGCAAGCCGCAGCAACTGAGCGTCGGCGGCAAGACCTACGAGCTGTCGCTACGTTTCAAGCGCGATTACAAGCCCTATACGATCTCCCTCGCGAAATTCACCCACGACCGCTTCCTCGGCACCGACATCGCCAAGGACTTCGCCAGCGACGTGCGCCTGGTGGACACCACGCGGCACGTGGACCGCACCGCCCGCATCTGGATGAACCACCCGCTCCGTTATCTCGGCAGTGGCGAGACGTTCTATCAGGCCAGCTTCGACGAAAAGCACGACGCGTTCACGATCCTCCAAGTGGTTTCCAATCCCGGCTGGATCATGCCTTACTTTGCCTGCGCGATCGGCGCGCTGGGTCTCGTGATCCATTTCGGAACGAATCTCATCACGTTCGCAAAGCGCCGCTCCGCCGCGAGCAGGCAGACGCCGGCGTATGTGATGTCCGGTGCTCGCCAGCCGCCACCCCTTCCGCGCATGGCGAGCGGAAAACGCCACGGCAAGGCAAATGCTGCGGAGTCGGGAAGCTACAGTCTTCCCGCCGAGCGCAAATGGATTGCGACATTGATCCCCGCGGGATTGGTCGGCCTTTGCCTGGTGTGCCTGCTTTTCCGGATGGTCTCCCCGTCTTTTACGCATCAGGCCGCGGCCTCGCCTTCGACTGCCGCGAACTATGACTGGGAAGGCTTCGGCCGCCTGCCCGTTCAGTTCGAGGGCCGCACCCAGCCGCTCAACAGCCTCGCCCGCAACAGCATTAAGATCCTGAGCGGACGCGAAACGCCGCACGACGAAAAGGGCGAGGCGCGCCCCGCCGAGCAGTGGATGCTCGACGTGATGACCCGCGGCGGAAAATTCACCGATTACAAGGTGATCCGCATCGACCACCCGCAGATCAAGGATTTGCTGGGCCTGTCCGACAAGGAGAAAATGTTCTCCTGGGCCGAGATTTTCAAGAACCCCTCCAACTTTCAGAAGATCGACGAGCAGGCGAAGCTTGCAGGCGAGAAGCTCGACAAGGATCGCGACGCGTACGACAACCAGATCATCGATTTCAAGCAGCATCTGGACATTTATCTAAGGCTCTTCCAGGTGGATGCCATTGAGGCCCGCCATGAATTCATGGGCAATCCCGAAATGGTTCAGCGGGTGTACAAGAGCATTGCGGATGCCTTGTCGGCCAGCGATCCGGGATTTACGCAGAAGCTGCAAACCGCCTCGCCCGCGGACATGGAACGGATATTCCGCGAAGGGATGCAGCATATCGATCCCGCAAAGATCAGCGCCGAGCAAAACGAAGCCATTTCCATCTGGGTCGATGAAATGCAGCGCACGCGGCTGCTGGACCAGCTCGCACCGTCGGTGGATCTGTACCTCGCGGCCCCAGACCAGCCTGCCGATCCGTGGCAGCCGTTGGCTTCTGTCGTCAGAACGAAAAACGCACCCGAATCAGCGGGGGCGTTCCTCAAAATCGTAAAAGACTATGAGGACGGCAAGCCCGATGATTTCAATGCGGACGTCGCCGCGTATACGTCGCGGCTCGACCGGCATCTGCCCGAAACCATGTCCAAGGTGGACACGGAGCTTTCCTTCAACCGTTTCGACCCGTTCACCGTTTGCATGGTCTTTTATGTGGGCGTGTTCGTGCTGACCCTCGCCTCGTTGCTGTTCCGGTTGCAGGTGTTGGGGCGGACTGCGTTTTGGCTGATGCTGCTCACGCTGGCGGTCCATACGGGTGGGCTGGTCCTGCGGATTTACATCTCGGGCCGCCCGCCGGTGACGAACCTTTATTCATCCGCAGTGTTCATCGCCTGGGGCATCGTGGTCTTCTCCGCGGCGTTGCAGGCAATCTATCGTAACGGGCTGGGATTGCTCGCGGGGTCGGTGGCAGGGTTCACGTCGTTGCTGGTGGCTGCGGGCCTCGCGTCCACCGAAGGCGACACGATGAAGCAGCTCCAGGCCGTTCTTGACACCAACTTCTGGCTGGCCACCCACGTCGTCTGCGTAACGCTCGGCTACACCGCCACGTTCCTTGCCGGCCTGCTCGCCATTGTCTACGTGCTGATCGCCCCCATAGCGGCCCGCTCCGGCGCAACGGGGAAGAGGATCACCGGCCTGTTTGACGGTCAGGTTGCGGATCAAGAGATCGCACCGGCCTTCAGCTTGGACGACTTGAAAGACGTCATCCGCATGGTCTACGGGATCGTCTGCTTCGCGATGCTCTTCAGCTTCGTCGGCACGATCCTCGGCGGAATCTGGGCCGACCAATCCTGGGGCCGCTTCTGGGGCTGGGACCCCAAGGAAAACGGCGCAGTGCTGATTGTCCTCTGGAACGCCCTGATCCTCCACGCTCGCTGGGGAGGCGTCGTCCGCGACCGCGGCGTGGCGGTTCTCGCCATCCTCGGCAACATCGTCACAAGCTGGTCCTGGTTCGGCACCAACATGCTGGGCATCGGCCTGCATTCCTACGGATTCATGCAATCGGCGCAGTTCTATCTCATCCTGTTCATGCTCAGCCAGGTTGCCTTGGCCGCGATCGGCATGATCCCTTCAAGAGTCTGGGCCGGCCGGCCCGCGACCGTGGACGAACCCCGGCGGGTGCTGCCCGTGGCATGACACCCATCTTCTTGCAAGAATCCGTTCGATGTTGCGCCGCAGTTTCGCGCTCGGTGAGGCAGAAATACGCAACTGATCGTTCCCTGCAATATCTGCAATTCGATTTCTCTATTCGTCCCCCTCTGCGCCTTTGCACCTTCGTGCCTCTGCGCTCGGTTTCGTCCCTCATCAGCTGAAAAATTAAATTCCGTCATTTTCTTGTTGACCCCGATCCGATGTTAGGGCATAATTCACCCTAACAATTGCCTTCCGTAGTTTCGGGCAAGGAGATGTAGATCATGGTCACCGTGCGGCAGATCGAGCGTTTCTGGAACACCAAGTCCTATAAGAGGCTGGCACAAGACCTTATGGCCACACGGCCGGAGGGGGCGTTTGCCCTGGAAGGGCTTGAGCGGCCTTTCATCGTGGCTTCGCTCGCCATGGTCCGGTTGGAAGAACTCAATCAGGGCCATCTCCCCTTCTACACCAAGCTTCTGCGCGCCGTGCTGGCCGCCCAGGACGCCGATGGCGGATGGGGCGACCCTGCGGCCACTGCGCTGTGTGTTCGCGCCCTGCTGTGCGGGCGCGGGGACGGGCCGGCGATTGAGCGGGGGATGGGGTATCTTGCGAACCTGCAAAAGTCGGAGGGCATCTGGCCCGCGGGGCCGCTCCGCCGAATGCCGGAGGACCCGGTTGCTTCGCTTTTCATGCTCTACGAACTGGGGGACAACGCGCGTTTCCGGGAAGTGGTCCGCTTTGACGATGCGGTCGGTTGGTTCGAATCGAATCTGGCACTGCTGGGCCGGGAATGCCGGGGGCTTTGGGAATGGGCGAGCCTGCGTTGCCGGACCTATGTCGTCCCCGGTCGTAGGGCGCAAACGAGCCTGTTCGCGGCGTGATCCCGAACCATCCGAGGGTCACCACGCAGACACGGAGGGCACGGGGAGGTCCCGGCCGACTATATGCCGGCCGCGGATACGAGAATTGTTTGGGATGTTTTGTTCGAGAGAAGACCCAACAGCCCGATCATTGGTCCTGAGACTTTCCCATTCCAATTATTCTTCGTGCCTTTGTGTCTTCGTGGTTAATCCCTCCCCCGAAACCGCTCGCAATTTTCTTTACCTCCATTACACAACCACAGGACCGCGGGCCGGGGGGGCCGCGGTCCTGTTTAAAACTTTATCGGGCTGTTGGCCGACGAGACGCTTACCGCGAGGCGGTGGCGGAGGTCGAGGCGGAGGAGTTCGGGGCTTCCGGGAGCTTGAGAACCATGTTCAGTTTGAGCCGGGCGGGGTCGGCGCCGATGCGGTCTTTGTTGAGTTGATAAATCGCGTCAACCTTGTTCGGGGTTCCGTAGAGCTTGAGCGAAATCTTGTAGAGACTGTCGGTGCTTTGGACGCGGTATTCGGTCTTCGGATCCACTGCCGTCGCGGCGGGGGTCGTGGGCCGCGGCGTAGCGCTCGGGCCGGCCGGGGTGCTCGTCCCGGCGGTTGCTTCCTTCTTCTCGGTCGTCTTGAACGTGGACTTATCGGGGAGATTGATCGCGGTCCCCGGCTTAAGCTTGTTGGGGTTGACTGCGGGATTGGCCTTGGCGATTTCGCCGAAGTAGCGGGCGTCGCCATAGAAGGACTTGGCGATGGAGGAGAAGGTTTCGCCCGATTGAATCCGATGCGTCTGCGGGCCGGCGGGACGCTGGGTGATGGCCGTGCCCGGGTCGGACACGACGCCGGTGGTGTTGCCCGAAGTCCCGGTCGGAGGGGTGGGGGCGCTGCCCGAGGAGTTGCCGCCATTGTCTACGCGCGTTTCGACCGGGGGGGTTGCAGTGCCGCCGGTGCCCGTCTCCGGTGCGGGATCGGGGGTGTGGGTACGCACGGGCATCATATCATCGGGATGCTCGGCGCTGAGGAGGATCTGCCAGTTCGTACCAGTCTTGGGGGAATGGGAGGCATCCGCCGAGTCGTCGGAATGCGACGGTGCTGGCGGCGCGGGAGGAGTGACCTGGCTGCCGGTCGGCGCGTCACCGGCAGTGTCGCGCGAGGGCGCGGCGGGGTCGGTCGGGTGCGCGATCGCACTCGAGTCGCCGGCCGGGGAGTGGTCGGCCGTGCCGGTTTGGTCACCGGTGGCCGAGGGCTTGCCCACGTCCAGGGCCACGTCGTCGTGCTTCTTGGAATGGCCTTTATTGACGAGTGCCGAGACAACAATCACCGCAACCAGCACTCCGCCGATCGCCGTACCGATCTTCACTTCCTTGCGCATTGTGGGCATCCTTTCCCGTTAGATCGAACCCGAGTTGTTCAGGCACCAGCCTTCTGCACTCGTCCCGAGGCGCGCTTGGTTGGCTGCTCTTCCAACTGTCGGCCCACCAAAAGAATCGGGGCCGCGATCGCAATGGAAGAATAAGTGCCCACCAATATGCCAACGAGAAGCACGAATGTAAAGCCGTGGATTCCCGGGCCGCCGAAGAAATACATGATAGCGACTGTTGCCACGTTTGTGCCAGCAGTGAGCAGCGTTCGCGACAGGGTCTGGTTGATCGCGTCGTTAATCACCTTGCGGCTGACGTGCCCGAACTTGCCGCGGTTCTCTCGAATACGGTCGAAAACCACGATCGTATCGATCATAGAATACCCCATGATCGTCAGGATTCCGGCGACCACTGTCAGGTTGATGCGGAATGCCTCCAGGCGCAGCGCCTTCCCCAGGCCCGGCACCTGGTAGAGATAATGCGCAAAGCCCAGTGCCGCGATCGTGAACAAAACGTCGTGCAGCAACGCTGCCACGGTGGCGGTGCCGTACTTGAGGTTTCCGAACCGGAACCAGATGTACGCCATGATCACGATGATCGAGAACGTCAGCGCCATCAGCGCATCCCGCGTGGTGTCGCTGGCGACCTGGGCGTCGAAGTTCTTGACCTGCTGAAGCTGCGCCGGCCGATTGACGGATTGATCGGTCAGCGACCACATCGGCCCGGCGACCTGCTCCTCCCACTTCACGGGGTCCTTGGCGTAGGGAAGGGATTCATCCCGCGCCAGCACGATCGCGAGCGAGGTCGGGCGCTCCGCGCCGCCCGGCGCTTCGACGGTGAAGGCTTGGTGTGCCGCGGGGCTGTTGGCCGCAAGCTGCAACTGCTGCTGCTTGATACGGTCGGCGATCTGCCCGGCCGTCAGCGGCGGCTCGATGTGATTGAGCACGATCGCCACGCCGCCCGTGTAGTCTCCCACGTCCGCCGGCCGGAATCCGCCGGGCCACTTGGCAGTAAGCTTCGTCTGATCGTCAGTCAAAGGAATCACGGCCTTATTGAGCTGTGCCGCCAGCGCGTCTCCCGATCCTTCGTACTTGCTGGGCACTTCAACTTTCAACAGCGACTGCCCCTTGGCATCGACGAAGGTCTTGAGAATCGAGTCCTTCACCTTCACCGCGTTGGAATTGGGCGTGGTGATCTCGTACGTCCTCTCGTCGTTGCCCACGGCCACCGGATTGGGATTGGGCAAATCGACCGGGTCGGGCTTGCTTTCGAAGAGCTTGCGGACGTTTACCTGGCTCATCTTGTCCTTCAGCTCGACCGTCACCGAGGTGCCCGAGGCGAACTCGATGTCCATGACGTTGCCGGCGCGCACCTCCCGGTAGAAGAGCGCCAGGCCGAGCGTCACGGCAATCACGCTGAACGCGATGAAATACTTGGCCAGGCCCATCCAGTCGATGTCCGGCCGAAGCATCTTGTCCCACTTGGGGTACACCAGCGGCAGGCTGCGCAGCCGCGTCACGCCGAACTTTTCGATCAGCACGTTGAAAATCGTCCGCGTCACGAACAGCGCCGTGAACAAGCTGGCGACGATGCCGATGATCAGCGTCACGCCGAAGCCTTTCACCTCTTCCGTCCCGTAGAAGACCAGGAACAGGGAGGTGATGACCGTGGTCATGTTGGAGTCGATGATCGCGCTGAAGGCTTTGTCGTAGGCGTTGCGCAGGGCCATGCGGAGGGAGAGGCCGCGGTGTTGTTCTTCGCGCAGGCGCTCGAAGATCAGCACGTTGGCGTCCACCGCCGTGCCGACGCTCAGGACGATGCCGGCGATGCTGGGAAGCGTAAAGGTTGCGCCGAAGGCGGACATGACCGCCAGCACCAGCACGACGTTCATAATCACCGCGAACGTGGCGACCACGCCGGCCAGGAAGTAATAGGTGCACAGGAAGATGGCCACCACCACGATGCCCAGGAAACAGGCGATGAGTCCCTTGTGGAGGTTGTCCTGGCCGAGCTGCGGTCCGACGGTGCGCTCGGAGATGGGCTCATCGGCGAGCTGGGCGGGAAGACTGCCGGCCTTGAGGGTGTTGACGAGATAATCCAGCTCGACCCGGGTGAACCCGCCCTTGCCGCCGCCGGTGATCTGGCCGTTTTCGTGGATCTGGGAGTTGATGTTCGGTGCGCTGATGACCTTTCCGTCCAGCACGATCGCCATCGCCCGGTTCAGGTTCTTCTGCGTCAGTTCGCCGAAGTATGCGCCGCCCTGGGGGTCGAAGGTAAACCCGACCGACTGCTCGGCGGTCTGCGGGTTGCTCTCCACCCGCGCATCCGTCAAGTGCCACTCCTTCATCCCGGGGTGATGATCGAGAGAGTGCTCAGGGGTGGTCCAGCAGAGGATGTACCATTTCTTGTTGTACTGGACGGCCTGCCGGCGGAACTCCTCGGGCTTATCGACCAGAAACCATCGCGTGGTGTCGCCCGCCTGCACGCGCGGGCCGTAGGTCTGGAGCCGCTCCTCCATTTTCTGCCGCTCGGCGGGCGCCACGTCGTCGGCAAGGATGTGGAACTCCAAGACGCCCGAACCCTTGAGCTGCCGCTTGATGTCGTTGGCGTCATCCACCGCGTCCTTCGACGCAGCCAGGGCGGCCTGGGCCTGCACATACTTGTCGATTGCATCGAGGCGGGCCTTGGAATCGCCGAAGTGCTCCTTGATGGCCTTGATCTCCTGGTCCTTGTCGGGGGAGGCCAGGGCGTTGTCGAGGTCTTCGCGGGTGAGATTGGTCGCGGCGACGGGCGAAAGCTTGCCGGCGGGGTGGATCAGGTTTTCGTAATCGATGCGGGCGCGGGCCTCTTCATCCGCGTTCTGCGCGGTGTGGGCGGCCTGAATCTTGTTCCAGGCGGCGACGAGCTTCGCGAACAGTTCCTTGCGGACGGGGCTTTCGCCGGCGAGGCGGTCGAGGTCCTTTTGCGTCTTGACGTTCTTCTGCTCGACCGCGTCGATCACCTCTTCCGGCCGGACGTTGGTCTTTTCGATCTGGTCGGCGGCGGCGATGGTCTGCTCGCGCAGTTCACGCCGCTTGGCGGCATTCTGCTGCGCATCGGGGGGCAGCGGCATCTGGATTTCCAGCCGGTCGCTCCCCTGCGGCCGCCAGATGAGGTTCTTCACGCCGTTGGGGTCCACGCGCTTCTTGAGGATCTCGGCGACCTTGCTGGCGAGGTCACCGTTATCGGTCGCCCCCTCGGGCTTTTTGATCTCGTACACCAGGCTGGTGCCGCCGACCATGTCGATGCCGGGGTTGAGCTTGACGATCGAAGTCAGCTCGTGCGACGGGTGAAAGATTTTGTCGATCACGGGGGAGAAAAGAATGATCAGCGCTAAGACGAACGCCGCGCCGATCACCGAGAGGCGGAAACTATTGTGCTCTGACATGGGTTGGTTCCAGAAGAGGTCGTTAAGGCCGCCGCGTCCCTAAGGCAGAATACGAGGCGGAATCTCACAAATGAATACGTCGCAAAACCGCGGAAGTCTGAAGGACGAAAACGCCGGCGTAAAAGACGCCAGCGCCGCAAATTGGCAGGATTAAATCGACGGCGGCCCGATCGGTTGAGCGGCCGGGTTTCCCGCGTCGAGGTGGCTCGTGAGGAAATGGATTTCGCCCGCAGCGAATTGGTCGAGGCCGCAGGGGATCGGGACATCAAGCCCGACACTACTATGCGCGAACTGGGAGGGGAGTGGAGGAATTTCCGGCCCGGATGCACCGGCCGAAGGCGCGCTTGATGCCTCCGGTCGAACGGAATCTTCCAAGTCGGTCTGCCCGCGGCCGGTCGCGACGAATGTTTTCGCACGATCGCGCAGCCATCGGGAGGCTGAATTGCGGCTCCGTGAATCGGAACGGGGCCGACCGCGCTTCTGTTCGCCGTTGGAGTCTTCCTCGGGCCGGACGATCGACGCGTCGAACGCGGCCCGAACCGTGTCCCCTTTTTCACCGCCCTTGGAGGACGGGCCCGACGAGCCCGGATCCTGCCGGGCGGCCTCCCGCGCCAAAACCACCGGCGCCAGCGCAAGGCAAAACACGACCTGCGCGAGCAGCGCGATCGTGAGCTTGCGTGGGGGGCGGGTGGCTGTCATCGGCGAAGTTCCCGTTGCCGGCTTCTGTGCCGAGCGCTATTTGGTTTCGGGCTTATCGTCTTCCGTAACGACGCGAGTGATCGCACTGCGTGCGAACTTGATCTTGGTGTTGTTGCCTTCGTCCACCTTGACGAGCACGTCGTTGTCACGTGTTTCGACGACAGTGCCGAGGATGCCGCCGATGGTTTGGATGCGGTCGCCGCGCTTGAGGGTCTTGAGCAGGTCCTGCCGCTGGCGGTCGCCCTTCTTCTTGGAATTGATGAAGAAGAAGTAGAGGATCAGGAACCCGATGGTGATGGGGAGCATCGGGTTGGCGGCAAAGTCATACCATGCCGGCGGGTGCGTCTTGGCCGGCGCAGTAGCGGCGCTGGTTTGCGCCAGGATCGTGAGGACGTTCGCGAGAGTGCTCAATTCATCTCCAGTATTGCCCGTAACGGCCGAACATGGCGGGCTCTTGCGGCCCCGTCATGACTATTGCGGCGCTGGCGATTCGACGTCGGGCTCGGTCGGGCCAAGGCTGCAGCGCGGGTCATCCGCCCGGAACTCTCCGAACGTGCCGCCGGCCAGCGCCCGGCGGATGTCCGCCATGAGGCGCTGGTAGAACCGAATATTATGCACGGAAACCAGCACCGGGCCAAGCATCTCGCCGGCGAAAAAAAAGTGACGGATCGCGCCGCGGGTAAAATGCACGCAGGCGTAGCAGTCGCAACCGGCTTCGATGGGGCCGGCATCGCGGATGAATTTGCTGTTGCGCAGGCGGATGGCGCCCCTGGCAGTGAAGGCGTAAGCGTTGCGGCCGTTGCGCGTGGGGAGCACGCAGTCAAACATGTCGATCCCGCTCGCCACTGCCGCGACGATATCACGCGGGAACCCCACCCCCATCAAATACCGCGGCTTGTCCTCCGGCAGCATCGGCGTGACGCCCGCAAGCACCCCCTTCATCGCCTCGAACCCCTCTCCCACCGCCAGGCCTCCCACCGCGTACCCCGGAAAATCCATCGCGATCAACTCCCGCGCACACCGTTCGCGCAGCGCCAGATCCGTCCCGCCCTGCACGATCGCGAACAGCGACTGATCCCGCGGCCGCGCGTGCGCTTCGCGGCATAACCCGGCCCACCGCAGCGTCCGCTCGACCGCCTCGCGGTGGTACGGCTCGGGTGCATCCGCGGGCGGACATTCGTCGAACGCCATGATGATGTCGGCGCCCAGCGCATTCTGCACCTCGATGCTCCGCGCGGGCGTCAGGTGGACGACGGAGCCGTCGATGTGGCTTTTGAAAGTCACGCCGTCGTCGTTAATTTTGTTGATATCGGAGAGTGAGAAGACCTGAAAGCCGCCGGAATCGGTGAGGATCGGGCCGGGCCATCCCATGAACTTATGGAGATCGCCCAGTTCCGCCACGACCTTTTCGCCCGGGCGCAGCATGAGATGGTAGGTGTTGGCAAGGATGACTTGCGACCCCGTTGCCGCGACGTGATCGGGCAGCACGCCCTTGACGGATCCCTGCGTGCCGACGGGCATGAAGGCCGGGGTATCGTAGGGGCCGTGCCGGGTGAGCGCACGGCCAAGCCTGGCGCGGGACGCGGAATCTCTGGCGAGAACTCGGAACTGCAACGGTCGGTCGGCCTGGTCGTTCATCACCGGTGATCTTTCGCAATTCGCGGGAATCCTCAAGAGGGTCGAGCCGCCGTTTCCGTGGGGAGGCGTGTCGTGGACAGGATGGACTGCGGGTCGCGGTGGTAATTGCGGTGGCATGGGCGGCCCGCCCATGGTTACGGTACTCCGTGACATTCGGCCGGTACTTCCGCCGAAGAAAGCCCGAGCGCAGCGACCTCCGCCGCGCCGCTGGTAAAGACCGCGGTGCGGGTAACTGAAAAGAAGGTCGCCACGCTCTTGCCTTCTTCAATCGGAGTACCGATCGAACGTCACGGAGTACCATGAACATGGGCGGGCCGCCCATGCCACGGGAAACGGCTCCCATCCGTGTTCATCTGTGTCCATCTGTGGCGGCATCTCCCGCATTTCTTCGCGCCGTTCGTGGATTCGCGGTTCTGCCGGGTGAGGGAGTTTCCTCTGTTGTCAACCGAAATGGAGCATTACCCGGTGGCGATCGTTTCGGGTTAGATGAGACTGGAGGACACGATGCGGCCTGTACGAGCGCGATCCGGATCAGTTTTCCGTCCATCTTCCCGCCATTCCCGGCTTACTGCGGCGTGCGTCGAGAGCTTGGAAACCCGGCGACTGCTCAGCACTTACTGGCTAGCGCCCGCCGGTAGCGATCAGGCTGCCGGGACTATCGATGCGCCCTGGCAGACGCTACAGCACGCGTTGGCCTCGGTCGCTCCGGGCGATGTTATCGACCTCGACAGTGGCACCTACGCGGGCGGCGTAACGATTCAGACGCCCAATCTCACCGTCCAATCCGCCCCCGGCCAGGAGGCTTCGATCGCCGCGTCCGATGCCGACAGTGGACCGGATTCGGCCATCGATTTCGCCTTGGGCGCGGACGGGGGGAAACTGCTGAACCTCGACATCAGCGGCGGCGCTTTCTATGCCATTAAGACTGAAAGCAACTACGACACGGGCGTGGCGAACCCCACGGGCGTTGGCAATCTCCTGATCCAGAATTGCCGGATCCATGACAGCGGCCGCGACGTCGTGAAAATCACGCCCGGGAGCGACCATATCACTCTCGCCGGCGACGAGATTTTCAACTCCGGCCAGCGCGACCCCACTAACGCCGAGGGGATCGACAACGTCAACGGCAGCTACATGACCGTCAACGACTGCTACATCCATGACATCGCCACCAACGGCCTGTACGCCAAGGGCGGCGCGATCGGCACCGTGGTCGAAAACAGCAAGTTCGTGAACATCGGCCTGGGCGGCATCCTGCTCGGGCAGAGCACCGATTATCAATGGTTCAACACCTCGATCAACCCCGCCCTCTATGAGAATCTCAACGGCATCGTACAAGGCAACACTGTCGTCAACACACAGGACGCGGGCGTCGCGCTCTGGGCGGCGGACAACGCGCTGGTGGACGGTAATACGCTCGTCAATGTCGCCCGCAGCGCGCAGGCCGGCATCCTCATCACGGGCACGGACCACTACCTGCCATCGGGCGCGGTCGTCCACCAGACGTGCGCGAACGCGACGATCACGAACAATACCGTCTCCGGCGGGAACATCAGCCAGGCCGCGGTCGACATTCGTCAGCACGGGCTGAGCGGGAGCCTCGCACTGAGGAATAATCAATACGCATGCGCGGGCGGCGCGCCCAGTTTTACGTACGAGGATCAGGGCTACTACGGAGATTTTTCCGGGTGGCAGGCACTGGATTCCGACGCGGGGAGTTCGGTCATCACTCCATTGAGCCCCGACGCGTACCTGGGCTGGTCGCCGCCGGCCGGCGGCTTGGTCTATACGCCGCGTGCGCTGTCGGCGAGCCCGCTGGCAGGAAGCTTCATGGCCGGACCGTCCGCAGTGCTGAGCGGCCAAGTGGGCACGCTCAAGCTCCGTCTGACGGACGTCGGCGGAAAGCGTTTCGCCGGGCCGGTGGCGATAACTTTATCGGCCGCTAGCAGGGCGACGTATTCGCCGACCGATCCCACCTTCATCACCATCGGCGTACCGAAATTGAGCATGCGGGCCGGCGCATCGAAAGTGAAGAAGCTGAACTTCAACTACACCTCCGGCCTTCCCAGCGGCAGTTACTTTGTCATCGCGTCGATCAACGCGGTGGAGACGAACACCGCCTCCGCCGAGGCCGCGACCCCGGCGGCGGTTTTGATCGCGCCGCCCACAGTGGATTTGTCCGCATCATTCGCCAAGGGCGCGCCGGTAGCGGTCACTCCCAGCCGCGGAAGCACCGCGCTGGTGACGATTCAAAATCTCGGTAACGTGACAGCAAGCGGCTCAATCAGCCTGAACCTCTTCGCCTCGACGGACCCCACAATCGCTTCCGCTCAGCAGCTTCTTGGCAGCATTTCCGGCAAGCGGATCAGCATCCGCCCCGGCCGTTTGCTAACTCTCCGAGTTCATTTCACCGCCCCCGCCGGCGAGGCAGGTGGAACATATTCGCTCGTCGCATCCATCGCGTCCTCCACCGTGCCGGCAGATACCGATGCGTCGAACGATGTCGCAATCATCGCAACAAACGCCTGACATACGGGCGGAAATCTTAGTGGCACGGCCCCCGCCCGTGATTCGCGGCTGTAGCCGCAGGCTGATGGACTTGGCGCCCGGGTTTACTGGGGCCGATCAAAACACCTGCACGAGCGTTGAGTGGGGGAATGCACCCAGGACGATTTGCTCGTGGGAGTCGCCGGCGGTGGCCTGGTGCTGGGCGCACCATTGGCAGAGGCCCGCGCCGTGGCCGAAGCCGTGGCCGTTGGTGAAGCGGATGGATGTGGGTTCGGTGACGGGTTGGAAGAAGCTGCTGGGGAGCGTGACGCCGTCGGTCGCATCGGTGTTGAGGGCGTGGCGGAAATCTTCGCAGGGGACGCTGTAGCGGTAGCCACGGGCGTCGGTGACGAGGAAGCTCGTGGGGCGGCCGAAGCGGTTGTTGGTACGGATGTCGATGCGGGCGACGTCGCCGATACCTTTCTCGGGTTGATTGTTCATCGCACCCCAAAGCCGCATGCGGCGAGTGACTTCGCGCTTGGTCATCACGAGCGGGGCCCAGTTGAAGCGGGGAGATTCAGAGCAGCGCGGGCCGATGTTTTGTTCGGAGAGCGGCACGCTGGGCGGGTCACCGAAGGCGGCGGCGGCCGACTGGGTGACCCCGCCGCAGCAGGAGCTGAAATAGGCCTTGAAGATCTTTTCCTGGCCCGGCGGGCCGTAGGCGACGACCATGCCGCGGGTCGCATCGACGGCGCTGCGGCTTTTGGCGGTCTCGGCGGATATTCCGCCGTACACCTGGCTGCGCGTGTCGGAGAACAAGTCGAAGTTCGTCCCCTCGCTGGCAGTGCGCGAGACGTAGAGCGCGTACGTGCGGGCGACGATCGCCTGTGCGCGGTAGGCCTCGTCGTGCCAGTTCCAGAACAGCTCTTTGGAGACGACGCTTTTCAGATAGGCGTCCACGTCCACGTCGTTGATGACGTCGAACTTGCCGCCCCCGCGCGGGACGAAGCGGTAGCGGCCGCGAAAGGCACGGGCGTTCACGGCGACCGATCCGTCGACTTCGGGCTCGATCGTCAACTCGCCGGGGCCGAGCACGGAATCGCCGACTTTCCATCCGGCATCGGTGTAGAAAATAGGGATGGCCGTGCCGCGGGGAAGGTCGAGACGTCGGGCCTGGCCCGCGCCGACGCGGAGCGTGGGCGAAGCCGTCGCGGTGAGGTCCACGCGCGGCCGATTGTCGAGCAATAGTACCCGCACGATCGGCGCCCCGGCGGGAGCGATGGCGTGATTCTGGTTTTGGCCGCAGCCCGATGGCAGAAAGGACAGGGCAAGGAAAACGGCGGCGCAGACGAGGCGTGTGGATCGTGCGGCAAAGACGCGCAGCCCGATTCCGTGGGCGGGAAATTTCATGGCATCCTTGCCCTTCAGAAGAAACGCTGAATGCTGAACGCCGAACGCTGAATAAAACACACCGAGGTCGGTTTTATTCAGCGTTCAGCATTCAGAATTCAGCGTTTCTCTTTCTATTCTTCCAGCTTCCGCAAGCCCAGGCCGAAGGTGGTGAGCTGCTGCTTGATTTCATTCAGGCTGGTCTGGCCGAAGTTCTTGCAGCCCAAAAGCTCGTCCTCGGTGCGGCTGGCGAGCTCGCCGATGGTGTTGATGTTCAGGCGCGGCAGCGCCTTGCGGCTGCGGACGGAAAGCTCAAGATCGCCAACGCCCTTGGCCATGACCTCGGGGGCGATGTTGCCGACCGTGGCCGCGGGCCGGCGGGTCAGGGCGGCGGTCTTGGACTCATCCGCGGCTTGGCCGAGGCGCAAGCCCTTGCTGGCGAGCAGGGCCTTGATCTCGTTGAGGCTGGTTTCGCCGAAGTTCTTATAGCCCAGCAGCTCCGGCTCGGTGGTCTTGAGCAGGTCGCCGAGGGTGCGGATATTCATCTTCTTGAGGCAGTTGCGGCTACGGACGGAGAGCTCGAAATCGCTGATGGGGATGTCGAGGACCGCGTTGCGACGGTCGCCGCGACGGTCGGCGTCTTCGTCATAGTACATGGAGCGGGCCGAATCCACGTCCTTCATGTATAGCCGGGCACGATTGTGATTGGGGCTGGTGCGCAGCACCGCGTCGAGGCAGCGGTGGGCTTCGTCGTAGTGGTTGTTGTCCTCGTAGAGGATCGCGAGGTTCATCAGTGCGTTGAGATGCACCGGCGGGCTCGTGGTCACGCGCTCGTACAGTTCGATGGCCTTGGCGTCCTCGCCCCGGCGATCGTAGAGGACGGCGAGGTTGAAGCAGCCGCGCTCGTGGTCGGGATTTTCGCCCAAGGCGCGCTCGTAATACTCGGCCGCCTTCTCGTGATTGCCCTGCTGCTCAGCGTCCAGCCCGCGGCGGAAGTATTCTTCAGCCGCACGTTCATTGATCGAAGAGACCGTCATTTCGCTCATAAGGAACCGATCCGGTATGCTGTGAATTCTTGGCCGGCCCGCGCCGCGATTTCCGTGACGCCCTGCGCGAGTCGGTTCGGAAGAAATCCAAAATGTCAGTTGTATTTGCAGTTGCGGAAACTGTCAACCTGCGCGGGGATGGCGGGCGAGTGCCTTTGGAAGACGTACTGATCTTTGCCAACCCCATCGCCGGCCGCGGCCGCGGCGAGGCGTTGGCCCGGAATCTCGAAGCCCGATTCAAGGGCGACGGGCTGGGCGCGCGCGTGCTGATGGACCGCCCCGGCAGGCTGCTGGCGGGCGATGTGGCCGGGCCGGTGCGGGCGGCCGTGGTGATCGGCGGGGATGGAACCCTCCGCGCCGTCGCCGATCAACTGCTCAAGCTTCGTCCCGATGACTACCCCCCGCTGCTGCCAGTGCCACTGGGCACGGCGAATCTCATGGTCCGTCATTTGGGCTTCCGCTGGAGTACACCCCAGCTCGTGGAAGGCATTAGTAATGCCGTTCTCGCGAGGCGGGTGAGAATGCTCGACGCGGGGCGGGCCAATGGGAGGCTGTTTTTGGTGATGGTCGGAGTGGGGATCGACGCACACATCGTGCATGAGCTCGACCGGCTGCGACAGGGGCCAATCACTTTTTTCAGCTATCTCGCGCCCGCCGTGATGACGTTCCGCGATTTCGACTTTGCGCCATTGCAAGTAACGGTGGACGGGCGCGAGGTTTTGTCGCGGGAGCCGGGAGTCGCGTTCGTCGGCAATGTGAAGGAATACGGCGCCGGCTTTCCTGTGCTGCCCTTCGCCCGTCCGGATGATGGGCTGCTGGATGTGTGTTTGCTTCCCTGCCGCACGCGGACGGACCTCATTCGGCTGTTTCTCCACGCCGCCGCGGGCGAACATTTCCTGAGTGAAGGCGCTGTGTATCTGCGCGGAAGGGAAGTGACAATCGCATCGGACCGCGAGGCCCCCGTGCAAATGGACGGCGATCCGGTCGGTCATACGCCGGTCGAGATCGGCTTGCTTCCGGTGCAACTGCCATTTATCGTGCCGTGAACGAGCAGTTGCTGGTTACTAGTTGCTAGTTGCTGGTAAATGCGGCAGATGGCATTCATACGCAACCAGCAACCAACAACTAGCAACTTCTTCCCATGAACGACATTCTCCACCTTGATCGTTTCCCCCTGTTCGTCATCGCCGGACCGTGCGTGATTGAGTCCGCGGACTTGTGCCTGACCGTCGGGCGGCACGTGAAGGCGGTATGCGACAAGCTCGGGTTGGCTTACATCTTCAAGGCGAGCTTTGACAAGGCGAACCGCTCGAGCAACTCGAGCTTTCGCGGGCCGGGGTTGCAGGACGGGCTGGTGGTGCTGGAACGGGTGAAGCAGGAACTGGGTGTTCCCGTGTTGACGGACATTCACGAGGTCGATCAGGCGGCGATTGCCGCAAAAGTCGTGGACATTCTCCAGGTCCCTGCGTTCCTCGCCCGACAGACGGATTTGCTACTCGCGTGCGGACAAACGGGCAAGGCGGTCAACGTGAAGAAGGGCCAATTCATGGCCCCCGCCGAGATGGGAAACGCCGCCGACAAGGTGCGATCGACGGGAAATAGCCGCGTGATGCTCACCGAGCGTGGCACGTTTTTCGGCTACAACCGCCTGGTCAACGACTTCACCGGACTTCCCATCATGAAGGCCTTCGGCTGCCCGGTCATCTTCGACGCGACGCACTCGACGCAACAACCCGCCGGGCAAGGGCACCAGTCGGGCGGCAACCCGCAATTCACCCCCCTGCTCGCCCGCGCCGCGGTAGCCGCGGGCGTGGACGGCCTGTTCCTCGAATGTCACCCCGAGCCGAAGAATGCGAAGAGCGATGCCGCGACGGTGATGGATCTGGCCGCGGTTGAAACTCTGCTCACGCAGTGCAAGCAAATCGCAGAATTACGGCGCGGCTGGTAGGCCGCAATTCCGCGGCATGGTTCCTCAGCAAATTCAGACGAGTTGCGGAGCGAATCCGACGGTGGGCGAGTACACCCACCCTACATGCGCCAACGTGACACGGGCGTCGTGCCCGGTGCCTCAAAATCATCGCAGCGTTTGGCAACAGAATTCCCCCTAGACTCGCACGCGTCGAGCATGGGCGGGACGCCCATGTCACGTTAAACGTTCCCATCCGCGTTCAACTGCGATTCCCCCTCCTGCATTCCTTCGCGTCTTTCTTCGCGCCCTTCGCGGCTTCGCGGTTTTCCGCGCAGCGGTTTTTCCGAGTGGAGAAGAGGTCGCTGCGCTCGGGTTTACTTCGACCGGAGTACCGATTGACCTTCGCGGGGTACCGCGACCATGGGCAGAATGCCCCATCCCACTACGTGATTTTATGCGGCTGCCGCTTTCGGCCCGATAACTTACACGGGGCTTCGCATTCGGGAGCGGTCTATGGAAATCATCATCGTCGGCGCCGGGGGTCACGGGAAAGTCGTGCTGGACGTGCTTCGGGCGGCGGGTCAGTACAAGCCGGTGGGGTTTGTTGACGCGGATACTTCGCTGGCGGGTACTACGGTCGGCGATCTTCCTGTTGTCGGACCAGTGAACACGTTGCCGCGCTTGCGGCAGCAGCGCGTCAAGCGCGCGATCATTGCCATTGGCGATAACCGCACGCGCGTGCGGTACGCCGTGCTGCTCCGCGAGCAGGGGTTTGAGCTGGTCAACGCGATCCATCCCGCGGCCAGCATTTCGCCCTCGGCGATTCTCGGAGTGAACATCGTCGTCGCGGCGCAGGCGGCAATCTGCACCGAAGCGAGGATCGCGGACAGCGTTATCGTCAACACCGGGGCGATCGTGGACCACGAGTGCGTGATAGCCGAGGGAGTCCACGTCGCGCCGAAGGTTTGCCTGGCAGGCCGCGTGCGCGTCGGGGCGTGCGCGTTTGTGGGGATCGGGGCGAACGTGATCCAGTGCATGTCGGTCGGCGAGTACGCGACCATCGGCGCGGGGGCGGTCGTAATTCAGGACGTCCCGGCCTACTCCACGGCAGTCGGAGTGCCGGCGCGAATCATTAAGACCGGCGGCCCGGATCAGAAGGACTGAGCGGAAATCCCACTCACGCCCGCGGTTCGTTACGCCCTGCCAGCAATTCATTCGAATTGCAGCTTTTCCCAAAACTCGTCTTTGTAGGTGTGGGGGTTCGACGTGAAATCCGCGAATTGCCGTTCGCGCAGCGCCTCGTCCATTGGGGCGATCCGGCTCTTCCACTCTTCGCGGCGGACGGGGATCACCTGGATCAGCGGAGTGCCTCGGGCCAGATCGAAGGTTTGACCGGGCCGCATCATGCAGGCCATCGGCAGCTGCACTTCCATGTAGTATTTTCCCGTCTCGACGATCCCCGTCAGCGGGAGGAACGGCAGCTCAAACCGATTGATCGGCGCGGTGATCAGGCAGACGTATTCGGGCGGCGTAACGATGATCCAGGGGTTATGAAATTTAACGACGCTGCTTGTCGCGAAGGGTGAGCCCTTGTACTGCCTGGGGGAATGGGGGCTGAGGTAGATGCTTGCGCCTTCCGCGGTCAAGACCCCTTCCGCACTCATGGTGAAATGCAGGTCGTCGGGCGCGGGGATGAGGTATCCTGCCGTCATTGCGGCAAGGAACGGCGGGCACCGCTTGAGGGTTGCGCCCCCCTCATAATCCGCGGGCATCTCCTTGAACCAATCGGAGACGTGCCGACTCGCCGGATAGGGATGCGGAATTTTCGAAAGCACGCCCGGCGTGGAATGGAATTCGATCGGAGACATTCCCAAACTCCACGCGAGGCGGATTACACCAAAGCCCCGTCACGCGTCATTGCCGACGAGCCCGCCTTGGCCGTAGCACGGACGGCGTCGCGGACACTGCGTGCGATTCCCGCCGCGTCCAGGCCGACCTCCGCGAGCTGTTCCTTGCGCGTGGCATGGGCGATCAGACGATCGGGCATGCCGAGTCGCGTGATGTTTTCCGTCGGCAGATGACGGCCGACCGCGTATTCCAGCACTGCCGTGCCGAAGCCGTTTTGCAATGAGTGATCCTCCACCGTCAGCACGGGATGCCCCGGCTTGAGGGCACGGGAGAGCATGTCGCCGTCAATGGGCTTGCAGAAGCGGGCGTCCACCACGGCCACGTCGATCCCTTCGCCGGCCAGTTCTTCGGCCGCGGCCAGGGCGTTTTGCACCAGCGAGCCGTAGGCAATGAGCGTGGCGTCGGGGCCTTCGCGCAGCAGGCGGCTCTTGCCGACCTGCCATTCCTGTGCTGCCGCGGCACGGAGATTGGGGGCGATCACTTCGTCGAAGTTTTTCGTCGGGACGTTGTCGCGCGGATAGCGCAGGGCCGATGCCGTCTCCAAGGCGAGGGCGATGCGCAGGCTGCGATTCAGCTCCGCTTCGTCGCTGGGGGCCATCAGCACGATACCCGGCAGCGGGCGGAGGAACGCCTGATCCATGAACCCGTGATGCACCGCGCCGTCATCGCCCACGAAGCCCGCGCGGTCCATGCAGAAGACGACCGGCTGCTTGTTGAGCACCACTTCCTGCCAGATCTGGTCGTAGCAGCGCTGGGTGAAGGTCGAGTAGACCGCCGCGAACGGCCGCATGCCGGCCTTGCACATCCCGGCGGCCATTCCTGCGAGATGGCTCTCGCAAATGCCCGTGTCAACGAAGCGATCGGGGTGGGATTTCTCGAATTTGCTGAGCCCCGTGCCGTCCGGCATGGCCGCGGTGAGCGCGATCACGCGGCTGTCCTTGTTCGCCAATTCGATCATCGCATCCGCGAACGCAGTCGTCCACGATTTGCCCGTGCCCTTGTTAATTTCGACCCGGCAGCCCTCCACGCGAAACGCCGCGGGGCTGTGAAACTTGGTCGGCTCGCTAATCGCGTGATCGTAGCCTTTGCCCTTCACCGTCTTTACGTGCAGGATCACGGGGTGCTGGACGTGCTTGATCTCGGCCAAGGTATTAATGAGGCCGGGGAGGTCGTGGCCGTCGAGCGGGCCAAGGTACTTGATGCCCAGGCTCTCGAAGATCTGGCCGGGCCACATCATTCCCTTGATGCCGTCGCGCACGAGATGCCAGGCGCCTTCGAGCGTGTGGCTGACGCTGTGCGGCAATTCGCCGACCAGGCGCTTGGCAAACTTCTTAGCCTCTTCGTAGGTCTCGCTAACGCGCACGCGCTCCAAATACTGGGCGAATGCGCCTTGCGGCTTACTGATGCTCATTCCGTTGTCGTTGAGAACGAGCAGCAGTTGTCGGTTGACCATGCCTGCGGCGTTGAGCCCTTCGAAGGACATGCCGTTGACGATGGAGGCGTCACCGACGACGGCGACCACGTGGTTGTTTCGCTTGAGGTGCCCGTCGCCGCGGGCCATGCCGATGGCGGTGCTGATGGCCGTGCCGGCGTGGCCGACGGCAAAGAGGTCGTACGGGGATTCATCGGGTGATGGGAACCCCGAGACGCTCCCCTTCTTACGAAGCTTGGGGAACTGCCCGGCGCGGCCGGTAAGCATTTTGTGGGGATAGCTCTGGTGGCCCACGTCCCACAGCAGCCGATCCGGGCCGGCGGGGTAGGGGCCGAAATCGTAAACGTAATGGAGGGCGAGGGTCAATTCGACGACCCCGAGGTTCGATGCCAGATGCCCGCCGTTGGCGGAAACACCGTCCACGATCCGCACCCGCATTTCCTCGGCCAGGGTGACCAGGTCCGCGGGGGAAAGTTTGCGCACATCAGCCGGTGTCTTGATTCCGTCGAGCAGAGACATCTCCGCCAACTCCTTCCTGTCTAACCCAACACACGGGGCGCGGAACCGAATCATAGCCGACAAAAAACGGGGCTCGCCGTACCGGGCCCGGCCACGGATGACCTTGCCACAATACTTTGCTGCCCCGTTAGTCTCGCAGATGCGATTCCGACATACAATCCTTGACTTGCTAGCCTCCCGACGCGCGATGCGCCGGCGGGCCGCCCCGATCTGGTGAACGGTCGTCCCTCGAAGGGCCGCCGTCACCCGCGGCAGGCGATCCATCGCCCGCCCCGCGCCCGAGGACGCGGTTTTTCAATCCTTCGTCAGTCGTATCCTTCTTCGCTCCGGCCTCGCCCGTGTCCGAACCCGGTCGCTTAACCGTCCGTCTGCGTCCGATGCGTCCGGCATTCTCAGGCGACGCCACCGGCCTGCCCGTCTGTTTTTCGATCTCGTCCCGCGCCTGGGCCACCACGCGGCCGGCATCTTTTGCATCGACAACCAGCGGCTCCAGCCCCTTCGATCCGCGGGCCTGATGCAACGCCACGGCCGCCATTTCTCCCAGGCTCGTGAGCGCCAACTCCATATCCGTCATGTGGTCACGGAGATTGGCTCGAGTGCCCTGCAGATTCTTGTACCTCCGATAGCTCTCCACGTCCATACCGAAGGCACCGCTCATCAGTTCGTTGGTCAGCAACCGAAATTCGTCGCTTTGGGTCGCGCCCCGCTTGTACCATTCGCTGGTAAGCTCGTGGCGGCCACTGATCCCACGCAGGCGCTTGTCCACCCATCGCCGGGAATATCCCTTCAGCTCGTACAACCTGCGGGCGCGAAGCGCCACAAGTTCCGGATTTTCCGCCTCTTCCAATCGCTGCACCGCCGAATCCGCCAGCCACAACTTGATGCGTTCGCAGCGGGGCGATTCAATCGACTGTACAAGCCGCAATACGCCTTCAAGGCTCACGGCAGCCAGTTTTTCCGCACGGCCATCAGGCCCGGCGAACTCATCCGACTCGGCCAAACTCGCCAATTGCGGTTCCCGCCTGCGCAGTTCCGTCCAATACGCGGCCGGGGCGGGACTCTCGACCAATACACTTATCACGTCCACTGCCGCGTAGCGAACCTGTTCATCCCGCTCAATTCGCCGCACTTGCGGGCCATTGAGCAATCCCAGCAAACCCGTTGATCCCGTTGGCTTACTCATCTTGGCTCCTATTCTTGCCTAGAAGAGTATTACGAAATTCGCCAAAATCAGTTCAATATCCATGCCACACAGGTGCTTTCAAAACAATAACTTACGCAAAAATTTCGCGCTGATCGCCTCGGCATTCCCCGGCGTTCGACCGGGCCATGGCTCACAAGACGTGAGTTAGTTCGTACGTTCGACCACGAACTTGGCCAACGCCCGCAGCCCGGCCCCGGCGGAGCCAAGGGGCTCCAGGGCGGAAAGGGCAGCGGACAACTGGGATTCGGCTTCGCGCTGGCTGGCTTCGAGACCGAGCAGGCTGGGGTAGGTGTTCTTTCCTTTCCCGGCGTCCTTTTTGGTCGCCTTGCCCATCTGCTCGGGCGTGCTGGTTACGTCCAATACATCATCGACAATCTGGAACGCTAAACCCAAATGTCGCCCGAAATCGGTCATCGCCGTGAGAAGCGATTCCTGCCGGGCCGCGATCGCGCCCAGCCGACAGGAACTCGTTAGAAGTGCCCCGGTTTTCATGCGGTGAATACGCTGCAACCCGTCGAGGGAAAGCACCGTGTTTTCCCCGTCGATGTCCAAGACCTGCCCCCCGATCATCCCCTGCGGGCCGCTTGCCGCTGCCAGTTCACGGACGAGAGCCGGGAGGGCCGCCGGGTCTGCATCGGTCGCTAGAACCTCAAACGCCACCGTCACCATCGCATCGCCCGCGAGGATCGCCATGGCTTCGCCAAAGACCTTATGGTTGGTGGGCCTACCCCGGCGGAGATCGTCATCATCCATGGCCGGCAGATCGTCATGCACAAGGCTGAAGGTGTGAATCAACTCCATCGCCCCCGCTGCGGCCAGCGCGGTCTGGCGGCCGAGGCTGGTATCGCTGCCCGCCGAGCAGGCGGCAAAACATTCCAGAATGAGCGCAGGCCGGAGTCGCTTCCCCCCCGCCATCAAACTGTACTCGATGGAATCGAGCAGCCGAGGCGGAGCATCGGCGTACCGATCGCGCAGAACCTTAAAATACCCGTTCACCGCGTCGCCATGACGCTTAAGAATCGAGGGGGCATCGACGCTGGAAGAGGGACTCATACGCTGAGCTTGGGCCACGACCGCTCCGGCAAAACCACGGCCGCCCCGGAAACCTCCTTCCCGGAACCCGCCGTAAGCTCACATTGTAATGGAAGGGATGGCTCGCCGCACTATCGGGCCGGTTCGCACGTCAGAGCGGATCTCACACGCATGCTGCCGAGGGACTCTTTCAGAGCCCGAGCCACACGTCTTGTCCGACAGGTCCTGCAAGTTCCCTCCGCCCGTTTACGCTCAACGATAACGGTAAAAGGCAATCACCGCCGCGATGCCAAGTGGGAACCCACTTATCAGCAGCCCCGGTATCGCCAAATACCAATGACGCCGCTGGCCAATGATTGCGACAATGCTAAAGCTCAGCCCTATCAGGGCCGCCAGATACATTGGGGCCACCATGAGCCATCGGGCTCCATTCGATGCGCCGGGGGGAAGTCCGAAGTACGCCACGCCCGCCATGCCTGACACCGCAAAGATGCCAAGGCAGCACGACGCGATGGCCGCACTCGATAACCCACGCGGAGCCTTGGCATACTGCACTTGCTGGTCCATTCGAATCTCCCGGCCGCTGCTTCTTCGCACCGCTGCCCGACTTAGTCTTCACGATCTCTATCTTCTTCCGCCTCGACTGCCCCCCCCGCCATTGGCGTGCTCGTTAGCCCCCCGTCCGCGGCCTTCCCCAACATCTCGATCTGCCGCTCGGCGGAGTTCAGCACGCCCCGGCAGTGTTGGATCAGAAAGTTCCCCCGCTCATACTTCACCAGACTCTCCTCCAAGCCGATGTCCCCCCCTTCGATCTGGGAAAGGATCTGCTCCAACTCGGATAGAGCGTCTTCAAAATTCTTGGGCGGTGTTTGGGTTTTTCGGGCCATGGGTTCGGGCAGTATAGCCGGGAAGCGATCCGCGGTGGAGGCGCAGCCGTCATGGCCCGCTCAGCCGGAAATATTCACCGCAGAGACGCAGAGATCGCGGAGAAGAAGATGCGCAGTGCAGCGGCTGAAGCGTCACGCGAGAAACACGCACAGTCGCTTTTTGGATTTCTCCGCGATCTCTGCGTCTCTGCGGCAAATCTTCGTTTTCGATCAGCGGTCTATAACGCCTGTGCCGATCCGGCAGGCGATTTCCCCCATCAAAGGCTACGCGTTTTTGCCGACCGCGCCCGCGGGAGCGGGGTATATTCCATTCGGAATACAGGGAGAAGGGCAATGACAACCGCAACCATGGAAGCTGTGCAACATCGGGCGCGCACCCCGCGGGCATCGCGGGCGGCATTTCGAAGCCAGGCATTTCGCCCCGCGCAGGAACACCGCTCCGACGAGCGCGTCTTGTCGGATTTCGTTCAGGGCGACGCGCCCAGTTTCGACGTTCTCTTTGGCCGCTACCACGACGAATTGATTCGCTTCCTCATGCGGCACCTGGGCAACCACGCCGCCGCCGAGGACGTCGCACAGGAGACCTTCCTCCGGCTCCACCGCGCCGCCCGCCAATTCGAATCGCATCGCGGCTTCCGCACCTGGCTCCTGAGCATCGCGGCCAACGCGGCCAAGGACGTCTACCGCTGGCACGCCCGCCGGCCCACCACATCCCTTCATTCCATCCGCGGCGACGACGCTGCCACAATGCAGATTGCGGAAAAGGACCCGACGTCCCCAAGCGAGCGCCTCGAGTACCTCGAACTAAACGACGCCGTGCGGCGAGTGGTGGACCGCATGCCCGACCACCTCCGTGAAATCCTGCTCCTCTCCTACTTCGGCGAATACTCCTACCGCGAAATCGCCCAGACACTGGGCATCCCGCTGGGCACCGTAAAGTCGCGCCTGCACGCCGCCGTCGCCAACTTCGGTTCGCGCTGGGTCCAGGCGCAGACGCATTGAATGTCCGCGCGTGAATCGCCCTGCCTCGCCGCCCCGTGGTCGCCGCCATTCCCCGACGCGTATCACCTGAACTCAAATGACCGGTGCCCTGAATCCAAATCACCGACGCCCGCACGCCCGCAATACTAAAACCCCGTTTTTGACCCCGCGGCAGCGGTTCCGTAACCGATCGTTGGGTTTAATGGGATGACCGATCCCATCGGTCAAGCGTGACCGATCCCCCAAGCCGCACCCCCGATTCCGCTTCAAAAACAAGGGTCTTGACCGATTTTGACCGATTTTGACCGATTTAAAGGCACTTTTTCTAACAGATTTGATAAATGCAATGTGATGCGGCAGCCGGAACCGCCGATGGGCGGGGAACGCTCGCCCCACACAAGAATCACCTCGTCATCGCGTGCGGCAGACACCGGAAGCTCCAATCCGCAATCAGCGCGTGGAGCTGGTCCGATCGGCATGGATCATCACCAGCGCGGTCGGACGTTTCCTTGATGAATTGATGCGGTGGCGATAAGTGATTCTCGAAAGCTGCCGCAACCGCGACCAGCGTAGGGTGGGCGTACTCGCCCACCGTCTGATGCACGCGGCCGAAAATTGGTCAGCGAGTACGCCCATCCTCCATGGATTTGGTCCGTTTGCGGTTTCGCGAATCATTGCGGATCAAGCAACCGCTTCCCCAACCACCGCCCTACTATTCACCGTCGGCCGCTCGCGCCGGCCATTATGGAGGAACGTCAGATCGAGGTGATTGAGCCCCATCAAGTGCAGAATGGTCGCATGCAGATCGTTCACATGGCACGGCCGCTCGACGGCCCGTAACCCGATTTCATCGGTCGTTCCCACCACCGTGCCCGCCTTGCTCCCGCCGCCGGCCATCCAGGTTGTGAAGCCCCAGGGGTTGTGATCGCGGCCTTTTCCTTTTTCATTAAACGGCGTGCGGCCGAACTCGCCGCCCCATACGACGAGCGTTTCGTCCAGCAGCCCGCGGGATTTGAGGTCGGTGAGCAGCCCCGCGATCGGCTGGTCGGTCGAGCGGCACATGCGGGAGTGGTTTTCCTCCATGTCCGCGTGCGCGTCCCAGCCGCTTCCGCTGCCGCTGTAGACCTGCACGAACCGCACCCCACGTTCAACAAGTCGGCGGGCGAGCAGGCAATTGGCGCCGGTCTGCGCCGTCGCCGGGTCGTCCAGCCCGTACAGGGATTTCGTGGCGCTCGATTCCTTCGAAAGATCGACCGCCTCGGGGGCGGAGGATTGCATGCGGTAGGCCAGCTCGTACGAGTCGAGGCGGGCGGCCAGTTCGGTATCCTCGGGCGCGTCCGCGGCGTAGCGTCGGTTCAGTTCGCCCAGCA